>JASHTA010000325.1 GCA_030040795.1 Gammaproteobacteria bacterium
AAGCCGTTCTGCGACGGCACCCACAGCAAGGCCGGATTCAAGGCTGCCGAGGCGGCGGTGCCCGGAAGCGCGGATCGGCCCGCAAAGTAGCAGCGAGCCCGGCGCTCGACCCTGAGCCCAGTTCTGCGCTCAGTCCGGCGCTCAGTCCTGCGCTGGCGTGACCGCCAGCACCAGATGCTTCGGGCGCGGCACGACGCTGTAGAAGATGCCGTGCTCCGCCGAGGCACGGATGCGAACCCACGCGTAGCCCGCGGCGGCAAAGCGCAGGTCGTAACCGATAGGCGTACCGCGCGCGACGGTGTAACCCGTAATGCGCGCCGGGCGGTCCACGTACACGAGCATCAGGCGCTCGCGTGAATCGAGGTCGACCCAATCGGTCCTGCCGATCGGATCGATGCCGTCGGCCTGCAGGGTCGCGGGGGCGAGACGCGCCATCCGAGCGTCCGGGGGCGAGAGCCTGAGGAACGACAGCATGAAGTGCGTCGGCTCCAGGGAGACCAGGAGGTCGTGCAGGCTGCGATTGAGGTCCACCTCGAACCGGCCATCGCGATGTATGGACGCCTGCACGAAGTCCCCGGTTCCCGGTGCGCCGTAGAAATCTCCGAGGACGAACGGGAACCACAGCCGGTAGCTTCCGGCAGGCGGCGCCGGCCGCGCGGCTCTCAAGTCCGCCGTGAGAAACACGAGCCTCGAGCGGATGACCCAGTCCGGCCGAGCCGGGCGACCCCCATGGCCGCATCCCACGAGCGCCAGGAGCGCAGCGCAGACGGCAGCGCAGGTGGCCACGCAAAAAGCAGCGCGGAAAGTGGCGCGGAGAGTGCAAGGCGCCGCACGGTGGATCGCCGCCCGCCGAGTCATTCGGGACCCGCCACGCCCACCTCGGACTCCAGAGCCGAGGTGCCGGCGACCGGAAGGTTGTCGCTCCGCGAATGCGCCCAGGCGAGCAGCGCGACGGACGCGAGCACGATCGGCAGGCCGATGAGCAGGTTCAAGGAGAAGGACTCTTGCCCAAGCTGCCAGCCGACGAGCAGCGCAACCGGTGGATTGACGTACGCGTAGGTGGATGCGAGCGTCGGCGAGACGCGCTCCACGACGTAGCGGAACGAGGAGAACCCGACGAGCGAGCCGAAAACGACGAGGTAGCTCCACGCGTACCAGACTCGTGTGTCGTGTGGCAGGTGCCAGTGCTCACCGAGCGCCGCGCTGATCGCGAGCGCAATGACCCCGGCGCAGAGCATCTCGGCGCCAAAGCCCGTCGCACCTCGCGGAACCGCTATCCGCCGCGACAGCACGGTTCCAAACGACCAGCTCGCCACGCCGATCAGGATGATCACGGACCCCAGCACGTTCGCCTGCAGGTCCCGGCCCGTGAGCATGATCACCGCGCCGATGGCGCCCACCGCAATGGCGATCCATTCCGTTCGCCGCGGCCAGCGCCCGAAAATTCCCGACCACACCGCCGTGGCGAGCGGAAGGACGCTACCGAGGGCGACGGTCGCGCCGGAGCTGATCCAGCGCTCGGCCACGGCGACCGAGCCGTTCCCCATCACAAGGAGAAGTGTTCCGATCAGCGCTGCACAACCCCATTCTCGCGGTAGCGGCAGGCGGCGCCCTCGCAACCCCTGCCACGCAAGGAGCAGCGCCCCGGCCGTCGCGAGGCGCGTGCCGACGAGAAAGAACGGCGGGAGATCCTGGACCCCCACCTTGATCGCGAAGAATGTGGTGCCCCAGATGATGTAGACCGCGCCAAGGCAGGCCGCGATGGGCCCTCGCGCGGCCACGGGCCGGGCTGTACTGCCCTCGATACTCGACAACGGGAACCTCGACATCGTGCGCGGAGGATGAGCTCGGCCAGGAACGGTATCTCGCGAGTCTGCCCTGTCCGTCAAGCCCGTGCACGAGGTCGTCGAGCCGCCCGCGCCGGCCCACACAGGCGCTCTGTCCCTGGGCACGGCCCTTGCTGTCACACGACTGGGTCCCTAACCGCGCACCGGCGGTCCGAACGATTCCGAGCAATAGGGAGGGTCCCCTGCACGTATGGCGAGCTTAGGGACACGCCCCCCCAGCGTCCTGCTGATCGGGCCTTACGACCCCCATTGCGGAGAGTACACGTTTCTCGCACCACCGCTCGGTGTGTGGCGCCTCGCCGGCGTGCTCGAGGCCTCCGGCGCGCGCGTCAAGGTCTTCGATCCGAACTGCTGCTCGATCGCCCCTCAGCGTGCACTCGAGCGCGAGCTCCTCCAGGGGCCCTGGGACGTGATCGGCGTGTCGACGACCGGCATGACTCTGCGGTTCGACCTCGAGCTGGCGCATCTCGCGCGCCGTCTTGCGCCCGGCGCCCTCATCGTCGCCGGCGGAATGGAGGCGACATTCCGACCCGAGCTGATGTTCGAGCTCGGGCCCTTCCATCTCGTCGTGCTGGGTGAGGGCGAGCGGCCCCTCACGCAGATCGTCGAGCGCCTGCGCCGAGGCGAGCCCCTTCGCGCCCTGGCGGGAACCGCCGAGCGCACCGCGGAGGGAGCGGTCATCAGACACACTCAACGCGCGCTCACTCGCGAGGAGCTGAGGGCGGCCATCTTCAGCACGCCGTACCAGAGGATGCCGTACCCGGCCTACTGGAGCCGCCTCGAGCAGGCGTATCGCATCGGCGATCTGCCTACCAAAGCGGCCCGGGAGGCCCACCTCGCCGAGATCCGCTCGGTGCGGCTCATCACGCTCAACTACTGTCCGATGGGCTGCACGTTCTGCTCGGCGACGAACTTCCTGCACGAGGCCCAGGGCGGCGTTGCCTCCATTGCACGCCTCGAAGCGGAGGAGTGTCTCGCGATGATCGAGCGCATCGTCGCCGCCCACCCCGGCGTGCGCACGGTCATCTTTCAGGACGACATCTTCGCCTTCACCCAGGATCGGCGGATCCTGCCGCTGTGCCAGGGCATCGTCGCGAGGAAAGCGCGCGGCGATCTACCTCCCGGCCTGCAATTCATCAGCACGAACCGCATCGACGCGATGTCGGTGGAGCGCCTTGCCGCCTTGCGCAACGCGGGCTTTCGCGTGCTCGGCTTCGGCATCGAGAGCTTCTCGCGACGCATTCTCGCCGAGTTCAACAAGGCTCCGATTCACCGCCACATCGAGCCCATGCTCAGCGCGGCGCTCGCGCACGGAATCACCCCGTTCCTCGATCTGATTCTGAGCTCCCCGCGGGCGCGCCTGGAGGATGTCGGCGAGACGCTGCGCGAAGCCTACCGGTGGCTGCGGCAGGGATGCGAGATCGGCATCTACCCCTATGTCGTTCCCTTCTCCGGGGCCGCCTTCGCGCGCGACCGCGAGCTCGCCCCCTATACGATCCGCGCCCGCCGGCGCGTGGCCGGCACCGATCTCGAGTGGGATCAGCCGGCGAAGATCCTGCCCATCGATCCGACCGTGCGCGAGGTGGTGCTCGCGATGGAGCGCCGCTTCGATCGGCAGGTGGCCTCGCTGGAGCAGAGCGTCGCGCATCTTCCCTCGCGGGTGCGCTCGCTCATCTGGATCCTCGCCTCGCTGCCCGTGCTCGCCGATCACGGACTCTCGATCGCGGATCCGCAGGAGGTGCAGGCGGAGCTCCACGCGAGACTGCCGAGGCCGGAAGGAGCGGCCGGTGTTCCGGCCGTCGCGATCGCATGACCACTCGCCGCATCGTCGGGATCGCGGCGCCGCTCGCCGTCTGCGCGCTGCTCGCCGGCTGGGTCGCCCTCTCCGCCGCGAACATCGAGGCCGCGAGCTTCTCGATGCTGCTTTACGGCCTCGCGAACTTGATCGTCTACACGGATGCGCTCGATTTTGTGCTGCGCCTCTACATGAAGCGGCGCCATACGGCGACGGCGCGCGGCACCGGCCGGGAGCGCGAGACCTCGATCGATCTCGCCGCCGCGGTGCCGGAAGGGGGCCGCCGGCCGGTGCCGGTCCAGCCGTATGCCGTCATCGCCTCGGTCTTCAACCTCGAGGATCAGATCGACGAGTTCATCGCCGCTTACGCGCCCTATCGCGAGCGAATGTGGCTGGTGAGCGATGGCTCGACGGACCGCACGATGCTCCGGCTCCGGCAGGCCGGCTGGCGGTGCTTCGATGACGGCATCAATCGGCACAAGCCCGGTGCCCTGCGCCGGCTGCTCGAGAGCCTGCCCGAATACATCGAGAGCGTGCTGGTGGTCGATCCGGACATCCGCATCCTGCGGCGCGGCGCGGGAAGCGAGATCGACCTCGAGCAATTCGTGCGCGACTTTCAGCAGTCCGGAGCGGCCGCGGCCTGTCCCCGCATCCTGATCGAGCCGGACGGATTTCTCGCCCGGTTTCAATCGTTCGAGTATGCGCTCGCGTTTCGGGTGGGACGGCAGAGCTTGGCGGACTACAGCATCACTTCCGGCGTCTCGCTGTACCGCCGCGATGCGCTCGTGCGCGCGCTCAGCGAGCACTCCCGTTCCGTGTACGCCGAGGACTTCGAGAACGCGATCGTCCTCCTCGACCGAGGCGAGCGCATCTATTACGACGGGCGGCTCGTCGTAGGAACCGAAGGGCCGGGCTCCTTCCCGCACTGGTTCTCACAGCGGGTGGGCTGGTACTACGGCCTCCTCAAGGTCTACGCCGAGCGGCTCGGCGCGATCTGGCGGATCGCGAAGCGTACGCCCTTCTCCTTCTACCACTATGTCGTCTACGTCGGAGGACTGACCATCGCGCTGCAGATCGCGAAGCTCATGAGCGCAGCGCTGCTGCTCGTGAGCTTCCTCAGCGGCTTCGACGATCTGTTTCTCGCCCACTGGCTGCCCACCGGAAACTGGACCAACCCGGCGTATTTCATGGCGGCGGTCGGCAGTTACCTGGTCCTCGGGGCCGTTGCGCTGTTCACGGTCGTCCCGAAAGCCGAGCGCGCTTACGCGGCGCCCATCGTCCCGCTCTATCTGTTCTACGCTCTGGTGCATCTCGCGCCGATGACCGTCGGGTACGCGAACTGGCTCGCGGTGAGGCTCACCGGCCGGCGTCTGTACCGCGATCACTATGAGCCCGCGCAAAGCGCGGCAGCCCGGGCGGCCGGCACAGCCAGCGCGGCCGAGGTGGATGAAGCGGACGGGCGGGCCGGCATGCATCCGCTCGCCAGGAGGCTGCGGTAATGCCCCATGGAGCGCTCGTGCCGCAGCACTACCGTCCTGCCGTGTACTGGGAGGCTCGCGCTCGGCGCTTCGCCGCGCACGGCGAGGGCCTCGCGGCCGTCTGCTCGTACGGGATGCCGCACTTCTACAACCGGCTCATTCATCTCTGTCAACGGCGCGCGCTCGCGCCATGGCTACGCGTCGGCGCGGGCACGCGAGTGCTCGATGTGGGATGCGGCGTCGGACGCTGGAGCCGGTTGCTCGCATCGTGCGGCGCACAGGTCACCGGCGTCGATTTGAGTCCCACGATGATCGCCGAGGCCGAGCGCAGGGCTCGCGCCTGCGGCGTTGCAAGCCGCTGCCGGTTTCTCGTGCAGGATTCGTCCGCCCTCGACGTCGAGGGACCCTTCGACTTGATTCTTTGCGTGACGGTGCTCCAGCACATGCTCGATGTGGGTGCGCTGCGCTCGGCGCTGCGACGGATCGCGCTGCAGCTGGCGCCCGGAGGCCGCCTCGTCGTCCTCGAGGCCGCGCCGGCGCGAGTCGCAAACCGTTGCAACACGCCCGTGTTCAGAGCGCGCCATCGCCGCTTCTACTTGCGCCTGTTCGGCGAGTGCGGGCTGCGCCTCTGCGAGCTCCGCGGGGTCGATCCGGCGCCATTCAAGACATGGCTGCTGCCGCATCTGCCGCGCCTCCCTCGCGCGCTATCGCTCGCCGCGCTGGGGCTCGCGACAGCGCTTTCGGCCCCGATCGACGCCTGCTTCGGCCGGCTCGCGCCCCGGCGTTCCTGGCACGCGGTCTTCGTTCTGCAGCACGCCTCGGGAGACTGACCATGCACGTCGGTCGCCGCTCGATGATCGCGATCGCGGTATTCCTGGCCGTCGCAGCACTCGTCGTCGCCGGGCGAACCTATCAGGCCCAGCGCACGGTCCGCGAGTCGCTCTCGAATACCATCGCCGTAAGCGTCACGAACGGCGCCGACCGCGGCGCAGGCACGCTGCGCGAAGCGCTGTTCGTGGTCGCCACGGCTCCCGGACCCGCGCGCATCACGCTCGATGTGCCGACCATCACGCTCGAGACGGCTCTGCCTCCGATCGTCAACTCGCATGGCATTCGGATCGTGGCGCGAAAGACAGGCAGCGAGATCGAGGCGCGCGAGTTGAGCGGCGGCCCGGTCTTCGATGTTGCCGCCGCCAACACGACCCTGGACAGCGTCGCCATCCGCGACTGCCCGGGCGCAGCGATATTGGTGCGCGCGGCCCGCTTCAGACTCGAGGGTGCGACGGTCGAGAACTGTGACGTAGGGGTGGACGTTGCCGAGAACGGTCATCACCTGCTGCTCGATCGCAACCGGTTCATCAATGACCGGATCGGCGTGCGCTTCGCGGCCTCGAGCCCCGACACGTCCGTCGTCGCCAATCAGTTCTCGGGCGCGAAGGATGCCGGCGTGTGGGCCGTGCGCAGCGAGCCCGACGTGCGTGCGGCCTCGATCAGTGTGCGCGACAACCGCTTCGATCGCGACCATGCCGGGGTCGTTGCCGGCAACGTCTCCATCCTCATCGAGAACAACGAGATCACCGGCGCGCTGGATTCGGCGGTTCACCTGGTCGGCGCCGGGGCGGTCGTCCGCGACAATCGCGTGAGCGGTGGGCTGGGCATGGGCATCATCGCCGAAGGCGCGCGCGCCGCCGTGATCGAAGGCAACGAGCTCGACGGCCTAGCCGCCTACGGCATCATGGTGCGCGGATCGAGCAATGCGCTCGTGCGCAACAATCGCCTGCACAACTGCGGCTACGGCATGGCGTTCGTGCTCGGCGACGCGCGCAATCCCAGCACGGCCGTCGGCAACATCATCATCGAACCGCGATACAACGGCATCGACGTCGTAGGCGATTCGCCGATTCTGCGCCGCAATCAGGTGTTGCGGGCCCATGCGTTCGCGCTGCATGTCGAGGACTTCCAGTCGCCAGGCAACCGCAAGGTGGTGAGCGCGCCCTTCCTCGATGGCAACTCCTTCGGGCCGCCCGCGACCGCGATCGCGGCAAGCGACGCCCGCCGCTCGAAGCGGCAATGAACGTTGCATGAAATCTCTCGAGGCGACCCAGCTGCTGCCCGCTCCCGCGTGGACCGACCCGCGCGTGCACCTGCTCGACGATCTGTGGCTGCTCACGATCTTCGCGATCCTGTTTGCCGCCGGTCTGCCCTGGCTCGTGAGCTCCTTCGACATGCAGATCGGCGCGGCGCTGCTCGGGTTGCTCGCCCTCACCGCGATCCACATCGCATTCACGATGCTCGGAGCGCCGGTGAGAGGCGTCAACCGGGCCCGCAAGCGGGCGCTCGCCGTGCTGCATGCCGTCGGAGTGATCGTGATCGCGCTCATCTGGCGCTACGCCGGCGGTATGCAGAATCCCGCGTTCCTCGCCGTCTTCGTGGTGCCTGTCATCGGCGCCATCTTCTTGTCGCGCTGGCAACCCTACGCGATCGCCGTGATCGCCATCGCCGCCGTCTCGGCCGTCGCGCTGAGCGAGGCGCCCGAGCTGCGCTGGTACGTGAGCGGACTCGGCTCCGCAGGCTCGTGGCTCGCTCGCCTGTTTGGCGGCCAGGCGGCGGAGGCCGATGCGCCATTTCCCGGGTTCTACGCACCGACCGGCTATTTTCTGGTGCTCCTCGAGGTGTTCGCCATTCTGATGCTCGCCTCCGCCTTCGCGGCCGAGTATCTCGGGACTGTCTTCGATCGCCTGCACGCGCATCTCGCCGCAGCGCGGGTGGAGGCCGCGCGTGCGCAGGAGCTGTGGGCCGGCCTCCTCGAGGAGCTGCCGCTGCCGGCCGTGCTCGTGGACGCCCAGACGCTCGAGGTTGTCTCGGAGAGCACCGCGCTCGCCGCGGCCTCTTTTGCCGGCGGCCACTCCCTGGTCGGACGCAAGCTCTCCGAGGCCCTCCAGCTCTCGTATCCCGAGATCGTCGAGGAGCTCGTGACCGGCGTCGGCGGATCGGCTCAGCACGTCGTGCTTCACTGCGCAGGTGAGCTGTGCATGGCTCACTTCCGCGTCCAGCACATTGCCTACAAAGGACGCCGCCTCGCCCTCGTCCTCCTCGAGGAGATGACCGAGTCCTTTGCCGCGCGGGCCGCACTCGACGTGGCGGAACAGGCGACAGTCGTCATCGACTCCCGGGACCGCGTGCTCGCATTCAACAAGCCGGCGCTCGCGCTGTTCTCGGGAACCCGGGTCGGTGCCGACGCGGCGACCTTGCTGTCGCAGCCCGGAGCCCCGGCGCGCTGGTGGGAGCCCGGCTTGACCGGCCGGCGCAAGATGCATGTGCGCATTCTGCCGCGCGTGTTCCAGGTCACGAGCACGGCCATCGCGCTACCCGGCGAGCAGGAGCGGCTCTATGTGATCGCTTTTCTCCCGGTCGCTCGAGCCGAAGCGCTCGACAACCCGAGCCTCGGCGCTCAGCTGCCGAGCGCCACGCTCGCGAGGCCCCGATGAGTCCCGAACGCCTCTCGACGCTCGTCGTTCTTTCGGCACTGCTGTGGCCGCAGTTCGCGTCCGCCACGGACTCCTCCACCGTCACTCCGGCCGCGCCCTCCGCTCCATCGGCGGACCGGCTGGTCATCAGCGCAAATGGCTCGACGCTCACTGGAGCAAGCGGCGGGGGCGGAGGCTCGCTGTCGTGGCTGCACGATTTCAGCAGCGGGGTGTTCGGCATCGCGGGCGAATATCAGACGCTCGCCAACGCGCACTGGGCGTTCGGCTCGCTCTCCGGCTCGCTGACCGGAGGAAGTCCCGAGGCCAAGTGGACCGCCTACGGCGACGTTCACCTCGGCGAGGGCGACATCGGCTCCTACTATGGGCTTCAGCGCTTCGATTACGACGTGGAAGGCGCAGGACTCGCGGGAACGTTCGACGGCAAGCTCACCGTGCAGGCCGAGGGACGCCAGTACGATGTGGACACCTCGCACGGCAACCTCCCGAAAATTGCCGTCGGGTACCTGTGGACTCCGCATTTCCAGACGACGGTCTCCTACGCCCGATCCGTCTCGGGCAACCTCGGAACGGAGCTCGCGACGCTGCGCATCGACCATTTCGGCCGGACGGTGAACTGGCTGATCGGCGGGGCGACGGGACACGTGGCGCCCCCGATCGTAAATTTCTATACCGGACAAACCGGCCCCGCGCCTCAGTATCGAGAGGGCTATCTCGGCATCGCGAAGACCTTCGCGCGTTTCGACCTGTCGCTGCTGGGCGATTACCTCACCGTCGCCGGCACCAAGCGGATCACGCTCACTGTCGTCTGTACGCTGCACGTCGGGAGCAGGACGGCAACATGAGCCGTCCTCGCCTCAAACGGTCCGCGACTTGGCTGCCGGCGCTGGTCGTGCTGGCGACGGTGACGGCCGCAGGTTCCCGCCTCGTCTTCCTCAGCGTGCAGCAGCGTGCCGAGGAAGCGCGCGCTGCTGCGCAAGCCAGCGCCGCGCGCTGCGCCAACGCGATCGAGCGGCAGCTCGAGGAGCTCGTGTCGCACGCGTCAACCCGCACGCCGTCGTCGAGCTCCCGCGCCGCGACATCAGACGCCCGCGCGGCGGTACCGGACTCCCGCACGGCAATTTCAGACTTCAAGGTGTTCGAGTGGTTGGACAGCGGACGCATCGTCGCACCGGGCGACGTCGATCCGGCCGTGGCCCGGGCGATCGTGAGCGAATGGATGGCCACGACGGCCTCTGGTGCATCGGCCTCTGGTGCATCGGCCGCTGGCGCATCGGCCTCTGGCGCATCGGCCGCTGGCGCATCAGCCCGCAGCACGTCAGCCCCTGGTGCGCGGACCGCGGGACTCCTCGGACCGATGCGCGACGGCAGCGAGTGGCTCATCGCGGCACGCGTGCCGCTTGCCGCACCGCGAGGCATCGTCTCACCACAAGACGCCGCGCCAGATGCTTTGACGGCCGGCGGCTGGGCTGTCGCATTCGCCAGCCTCGATCGCCTGTTCGCACGAGCGAAACTTGGACGCGCTCTCGGGCCCGGTAACGATTTCGCGCTCGTCCAGGGCGATCCGGACAGTGACCGCACTCGGGTATTCGTCGCCTCCAGCACCGAGCCACTGAGCCGTCCGGCCTTAAGCCAGATCCGCCCACCGCCCGGATTTGCGTTCGCCTCCCCCGGCGCGCTGAGCTTCGAGATCCGGCCCCGTGTGGGCTGGTATCCCACTCGCACGCTCGCCACGGACATCGGGCTCTTGGCCTTGATCGGCTGGCTGCTGACTTTCATCGCCCACGATCTGACCCAGCGCACGCAGCGCCTGCGCGCCTCGCTCACGACGACACGCCAGCAGTTGCACGCGGCCAATCAGCGGCTGCTGCGCGAGATCGAGCAGCGCGAGCGTTTGCAGGAAAGCGTCGACCGCGCGCGCTTTCACGATGCCTTCACCGGACTGCCGAACCGCCGCTACTTCATGGACCAGCTCGACCGCACACTGCGCGAGTTCAGGGCACACCGCGGCCGGCGCATCGGTGTCTTCCTCGTCGACATCGACCGCTTTCAGCTGATCAACGAGACGCTCGGCCACACGGCGGGCGATGAGCTCATGGTCCAGGCGGGCCGCCGCTTCCAGCGGGCGCTGGCCTCTGCGCCCGCCGTGCTCGCCCGATGGGGCGGAGACCAGTTCGCTCTGCTCGTGCCGGACCTGGGCTCCTCCGATGCGGCGCCGGCACTCGCCGGCGCCCTTCAGGACGCGCTGCGTGAGCCCTTCGAGGTTCGCCGGCACAGGCTCGGCATCACCGCCCGCATCGGCATGAGCTGCGTCGAGAGCGGACGGCAGCGCGCGGAGGACGTGATGCGGGAGGCCGACGTGGCGCTGTCGATGGCCAAGCGGCAGGAAGAGCATCCGTGCGTCGCGTACTCGCCGGCCATGGGAGGCGACGCTGCAAGCCTCGTGAGCCTCGAGGCGGATCTGCACGTGGCGCTCGAGCGCCGCGAGCTGAAGCTGCTGTTTCAGCCGATCGTGGATCTGCACGGTCGGCAGGCCGTCGGCGCCGAGGCGCTGCTGCGCTGGCGCCACCCCATCGAGGGACTCCTGCGGCCGGATCGATTCCTGCCGATCGCCGAGGAGGCCGGGCTGATCTTGCCGATCACGCGGTGGACGGTGCGCCGGGTTTGCAGGCTCGCGAGCGAATGGCGCCGCAGGTTGCCGCCCGAACGGGATTTCTATTTGAGCGTGAATCTATCCGCGGCGGTGCTTCGCGATCCGGAGCTGAGCGACTATGTATCGGGCACGCTCGCGGAGACCGAGATCCCACCGCAGGCGCTCAAGTTCGAGCTCAACGAAGGCGGACTCATCAGCAACGTGGCCGGCGCACGGGAGACGCTCGAGCGCCTGCGTCGTACCGGTGTCGAGCTCATGCTCGATGATTTCGGCACGGGATACTCCTCGCTCAATTACTTGCAGCTCTTTCCTTTCGATTACGTGAAGATCGATCGGCCGTGGATCGGCGAAGGCCAGCCGGCACATGGCGGCACCAGCCTTGCCTCCGCCATGGTGCAGCTCGCCTCGAGCCTCGGCCTCACGCCGATCGCCGAGGTGGTCGAATCCCAATCGGTCGCCGATGCCCTGGAGGAGATGGGCTGCCGCTTCGGGCAGGGCAACTTCTTCTGCGCGCCCGTCGAGGCCGAAGAGGCGCTCGCCTGCCTGTCCGCTCAAACGGGCGGAGCGCTCGCTCACGGACACCTCGAGTCCGCGACAGACGACTCGCCGACACTGATCCTGCCGGCGGGGCTCATCTCCGAGCCATGAGGGTCTTCCGGAACGCGTTCTGGCTCACGACGGGCCGCACCCTCGCCGATGTCGCGAGCTTCGCGCTCTTCACGGCTATCTCGCGCACCCTCGGTCCCGCGGGCACCGGCGAGTACTCGTACGCATTCGCGATCGGCAATCTGGCCGGAATCATCGGCTCCTCCGGCTTCGATGAGTACGGCATTCGCGAGTACGCGTGCGCATCGCTCTCCGAGCGGCCGAGGCTCTGGCGCAACCTCACCTCGGCTCAGCCCCCTCGCCTCGCGTTCGGCGCGCTCTGCCTCGTTCTGTTTCTGCTGTCGGGCTTCAATCACATCGCCCATGCCAGCGTGATCATCGAGTTCTCCATCTACTTCACGGGCTGGTATGTGGCCCGGCTGCTGTTCATCCCGGCCATGGCCCTCGAGTCCATGGCGGCTCCCGCACTCACCGAGCTCGGCTGCCGGCTGTTCGCGATCGCGCTCGCGGTGTGCCTGGTCCTCGCCGCCCGCTCGTCTCTGCCGGCCGCCATCGCAGGGTTTCCGATCGCGGGCTTCGCGATCGCCTACCTCGCGCTCAGGAATGCCCGCCGGCACGCCGGACGCCCCCAGTTCAATGCGCCGCGGACGGGGGTGGCCACGGCGCTGCGCGGAGCCGCACCTTTCGCCGCCTCCGACCTGCTCTACCAGTTCTACTCGAGGACGGACCTGCTGCTCATCGCCTTCTGGCTCGGTGCGGCGCAAACCGGCATCTATGCATCGGCCGTGAAGTTCATCGAAGTCGGGCTCCTGCCGCTCGTGCTGCTCGGAACGGCGTCGTATCCGGTGATCGGGCGACTCGCTTTCCCGCGGTCGGCGCATTTCGAGCGCGCTGCGCGCGAGTTCGTCTCCACGATCTTCGCGCTGAGCGGATGGGTCGCGGTCGGTGTCGCATGGGTGCTCCCTCCGTTCATGGTCCCGCTGCTCGGACGGCGATTCGAGCCCGCGATTCCGCTGCTCGCCTGGTTCGCGGTCCTGGCGCTGACGAAGGGGGTGGATGCCGCCTTCAGCCGGCTGCTGTTCACCCTTCGAGAGCAGACCTGGTACGTCCGCATGCTCGCCCTGAGCACGGTCCTCATCGTCGTGCTCAACTGCGCTTTGATTCCGCTCCTCGGGCTGCGCGGCGCCGCGATCGCGGCCATCGCCAGCTCCCTCGTGGGGAACATCGGCTGCGCGTACGGCCTGAGGCGCCACGTCCGCCTGCGCATCCTCGTCACGGCCGCAATCCGCCTGGTCCTCGCTCTGGCGGGCACGGGAGGCGCGCTCCTCGCCGCCGATGCTCTCGGCGCGGGTTCCTGGATAAGGGCGCTGGTCGCTCTGGTGGTGTTTCCGGTTGCGGCGTTCGGCGCGGGACTGTTGCCGAGCTGGCGGCACAGCCCCTTGTTTGGGCGGGTACAGGAGGACCCTCTCAGAATGGCCTATCGCGACTCGCAGACATCGCGCGAGCTAGTGCATCGAGCAGCTCGCCACGAGCATTCCCCAGAACAATAGAACGATGCAACTTCTGACGAACATGGCTGCGGTCCCATATAAATAGACCGGCGCCGCGCATACGGCGTTCCGGCGCGATCATTACGTTATCGTGAGGAGCGGGGACCGCGTCGCCGTGGTCATTGCGCCCGGCAATCGTTCGGCCCAGGGCCCGCTCATCGCCGCCGCTTTCTCTTGCCTCGTGCAATCTCCGTCTCGAGCGCGCTCAATTTGGGCTCCCAAAAAGAACGGAAACGATCGAGCCAGGCATCAACTGCCTGCAGCGGCTGGACCTCAACAGAGTAGACGCGACGCGCACCCTCGATACGCACGCTGGTGAAGCCGCTGTCGCGCAGGACGCGAAGGTGCTGCGAGACGGCGGCCTGGGTGATGCCGAACTCGTTCTGGATCACCGTGACAATCTGCCCGGATCGGTGCTCGCCCTTGGCAAGCAGTTCCAGAATACGGCGACGGACCGGATCGCCCAGAACGTCGAAGGCGTGCACCTAAGCCCCCGATGGCCCTACACCGGTATAGAACGCGATCGTCCGCTTTGCGGCGGTCTCCGCTTGGGCCAGATTCTCTCCGCCCGCGACCGCCGCCCGCCCCCAATCCGTACCAGCCCAGACGATGAACGCCTTGCCCTCGGGAGACACGACGAACTTACCCTCCTTGAAGCCGTCGATGTTGACGCCGGAAAAATGCACCGCCAAGCCGATGAGCGCCAGATCCCAGCCCACACCCACGGCGCCTGGGCCGTACTTCCGCCAGTGATCATCGACAGGACAAATGTGGCATAGCGTCAGCCGGGACCGTCCTCGTCCCTCCGGAGCGATGCGCACCTCGATCCAGCTCACACCGCCTCCAAACTCCCATGTCGCGCACACGAGCCGCGGCGGAACGCACTCGGTGACTGTGCCGCCGGCATTGCCCTTGAACTGATACCGGCCGCCCAGTCTCAAATCACCGCTCACGGGCAGGAACCAGCGCGGCAACCGCTCGGGATTCGTCAGGGCATCCCAAAGGTCTTCCGCCGTGGTGTCGTAGCTCCGTTCCAGCGCAACCTTTCGGACCGGCTTTCCGTCCCGCTCGAGCTCTGACACAGTGCGTGTGACTGCGCCCAGATAAGCCTTGAAATCGAAGGTCATACTCACCCCCGGCCAAACAAAAGTCTAAACTTATATAAGTATATACTTATATTAAATCGGGGGCTAGGGCAATGCTTCAGGATCCGGGTCCGTGGGGTCGTGCATGTGCGCAAAGAGATCTCCGCGGGCCGGCGGAAGCTTGCCGAGCGTGCAACCCGGCAACAGCATCAGCCCTGCTATGAGGAGGGTGCAGTGCTTGCTGAGCCGTACGAGGATTCCGACGCCGTTTATCACTTCGACGCGGCGATCCGACCCCCATCCGAACTTCGGAGGCGGCGGTGGCGGCGGACGCAGTGCTTCCGAAATTGCTGCGGAGACGCCACTGCGATGAGTGAGACCAGACGCTCGCTGGCGCGCGCCCCCCTCCCGCGCGATCTCCTGCTTTGCGGCGTCCTCGGCCTCGAGGTTCCAATCGATCGGGGCCGCAGGATGCCCCTGCCGCTCGACAGCGTGGACCGGCGGTACTCGCGATGTTGGGTGTCGGGCGAGAACAGCCGCTCGCGGAGTCCTCCTTCGTGAGGTACGCGCGGGCGGCGCACGTCGCTCGGAAGCACTCGACCCCTCGGGCGCGGTCGACGAACGCCCGTTCGCTCCGCTACGGGTGAGAGGCCGGCGGGGCTCGTGTATGGGTGCCACCCAGTACAAAGCGACGGCGGTTTCCGCGACGGTTTCCCGCTCTCGATTCCGGCTCGGACTACGGAAGTAAAGGAGCAGGGCGAGGTGCGCGGCAAGGACGGCCAACCCGATCGCCGCGCGCATGGCTTTCGATCGCGACGGCATGTTGACTCGACCGCGGCCCGGAAACCTGGCCCTGCTGCCTCGGATCCGGCTCTACTGCTGCATCGTCAGGGGCAGTGTCTCGTTCGCCAGCGTCTCGGCCTTGCGCCGCCCGGAGAGCCAACATCCGAAGTAGACGAGGAGCGCGATTGCGACCGTCGAGGCAGTGCGAAGCAACGGACGAACCAGGTGGGCCGTTCCGAATCCAATTCCGGCGTCAATGGCACCGCGCGATGTTGCAGTCGGCCACCGCACACCGACGTTAGTGAGCGACCCGATCACGCCGACGATCAGAATCCCGACGGCCGGCCAGAGCACGGGCACGCGTCGCCGCCACGCCGCGTAGGCGCAGAAAATCGCCATGACCATCGGCAGCAGCCACAGGTTCCACAGCGAGAAGCATCGACTCACCCAGTGCCAGCCGGCCGAGCGGACGAACACCGCGTGAAGCCACGTCTGCGCGCAATAACTCGTCACGGCCAGCACGATGATTGAGCAGACGAACGAGGCTGTGAACGCCGGCAGCGGCAGCAGTCCGAATGCGATCGCGGGCCGGCGATGCGCCCAGGACATGAGCTCCGGCTTCGCGAGAATGCTTGCGACCAGGACATCCTCGGATCCCAGGCGCGCGCAGGCCTGCTTGCGAGCCTCCATCGGGGGCACGCCTTGCGACTCGAGCTCCCTGAGAATGTCCGCGAAATGATCCTCGAGCTCGCCGATGACCCGGCGCACGCCTCGCGGTGAGGCGCCGGCCCGGAGCAACCGCTCGGTGAGAGCGGAGAGTTGGAGGTTACGCATGACTGGGGCCGGCGAGCGCCGCCTCCACAGCCGTGGCGATCCGCCGCCAGCGCGAGGTCAGGTACGCGAGGCGCCGCTGCCCTTTGGCCGTTAGGCTGTAGTAGACCCGCGTCCGCCCCCCGGCCTGCCGCCGGCGCGCCCGCAGCAGACCCGAGAGCTCCAGCGAATGCAACGCGGGATACAGGACTCCCTCGCCGAGCGAGATGGCTTCCCGGGTGAGCACGCGAACGGTCTTCGCAAGCTCGTATCCATACATCTCGCGCTCGGCGAGCAGCCGCAGGATCAGCAGCTCCGGCACTCCGGACATCAGCAACGCTTTTGCGTCGGTCATGCGCGGCTCCTAATACCTCGAACAACGAGGTATGGTACTCCCGCGCGGCCGCGTTGCAAAGCGGCATGCGCGTTGCCGCATGCGTTGCGAGCGCCTCGCGCCGAGCCGAGCCGAGCCTCTCGAGCTCGGCTCCGCTAACGATGCAGAGCGAACCTCACATCAATGACGAGCCTCGCCGGCCGCTCCGCCGGATTGCTGTAACGCAAAGCCGCGTCCGCTGCGTTGGACGCTGCAGCTCCGAAGCCGTGCCCCGGCGGCTGCTCCGAAAGAATCGCCACACCGATCGGGCGCCCCGCTCCATCGAGCGTTACGGCAAGCCGGACCTTCCCTTCGAGGCCCGCGCGTTTGGCCCTGCGCGGGTAATAGCGGGACAGGCCGGTCCACGCGATGACTTTCGGCTCGCCCGAGGACGCCTGAGCGGTACGCGGCGGCTTTCCCTCGGCAGGCGTAGTGCGAGGCGGGCCGGGCTGGGCCCACGCCGCTCCCGCCGCGCTCGCTTGCGCCGTGCCGGGTCGCCACAGACTTGCGGCCAACGCCACCGCCATCAGCACCAGACCGATGACAAGCGCCCTCTTCCACGCCGACAGCCGAGTGTGGATGGGTGCGCCGGACACGATCCGCTCGATGCGCTGCGCCACGCCGCCGCCTGTCATCGCCGTGGCAGGCCGGAGCCTGGAGCCCGCGCGGGCAAACTGCAGCAGCACCGAGGCATAAGCGGCTCTATCGCCTCCCGCTGCCAGAACGGCCTCATCGCTCGTCTGTTCGGCGAGCTCGGCGAGATGGCGCAACAGCCACCATGCGAGCGGACTGAACCAGAACATCGAGGCGTGCAGCAGCGCGAGCCAGTGAACGTAGGAATCTCGCTGCTCGACGTGACTGCGCTCGTGGATCAGTACCGTGGCCCGCTTGGCCTTGGACCATTTGAGGCAATCCGACGGCAGCAGGATGGTCGAGCCGAAGGTGACGGGGCTCGTAAGGCTCGCACTGATGCGTACATCGAGATGTCCGATCGACGGCGCTTTGCGCCGCACGGCCCGCCGGCGCACACGCCACATCCATCCGATGCCGAACGCCAGCCTGGCGAGCAGCACGAGCGAGACGGCCGCGTACAGACCTTCGATCCAATGCCGCGGAATCTCCGGCACGGAAGCGACCGGCGCCGCAATCGAGATCGTGGGCAGTACGGCCGAGGAGAGTGGCGCCGCCACGCTCCTCAAGCGGAGCGCGAGCGGCATCAGAAGTCCAGCGCCGAGCACCGCGGTCCAGAGCACCTTACGCGCATGCGGATTGCGCACTCGCAACGCATGAAGGGCAGCCGCGGCAACTCCCGCAACGAGCGCTGCTCTCAGGGCCGAGTCCACCACGAGCGCTATCACGACTGCGAGCGCCACTTTGTCTTGGCGATCCGGTCGGCGAGTCTCTTGAGCTCACGGCGTCCGAGCACTTCCGCGTCCACGAGCCCGACGAGCACTTCCTCCACCGACCCATTGCAAAACCAGTCCGCGATACGCTTGACAGAGCGAGCGGCCGCACGGCCCCGCGCCTCGGCAGCGCGGTAGATATACGTACGGCCTTCCACGGAGTGCCTGAGCAGGCCCTTGCCTTCCAAGCGCCGCAAGACGGTGCGTACCGTCGATTCCTTGAGGGGCCTTACCAGCTCGGCGCGGACACTTTCCGCCGTGGCCGACTCCTGCCGCCAGACGAGCGTCAAGATCTCGCGCTCGAGCCCGCCGAGATCGGCTATGTCGTGCACTCTGCTCATGCTACACTCCGTAGTGTTACTGACTGTAGCACTTCAACCGGCCCGGCACCATGTCCCCGCAATCGGCAACTTCCAGAACGCCACCGGCCGGCGCGCCAAGATGCCGGCGAGGGCTCGCTTGCTCCGGATGGGCAAGCGCAGCCCGGACTATGGGACTCGCGGGAGTCTGCACAGTAGCCGTCCTTGCGGTCAGCGGCTGCGCTTCGCCGCCGCAACGGCCGCAGTTCCCGAACGCCCCGGCTGCCGAGGAGTGTCCCGCTACTTCCCCCCCGCCGGTCGCGCTGGCTGAGATGACGGTCGTGCTGCCCGAGCCTCGGCAGGACACGGCAGCAGGCGATGCCGCCTCGAGCGTCGGCACCGCGGCGCGACGTGTCTTCCTCTCTGTGGAACCCGAGAACCTCGCCCCAGGCGTCCGCATGACCTGGAGCAGACTGTCCATTCGCTCCTTCGGGGGCACGTTTGCGGCTGCGACCCGACTGGTGACGGATTTCAGCGTGCTGGATCTGTCGTCGACCGGTCGGCCACTGGAGGTGCGCAAGCGCGGTGATCGGCAAGAGATCGTGAGCATCGAGCTCTCCCCCGGCGAGATCGTCGTCACCCGAACCGCGCTGCGCCGCGCGAACCTGTTCGGATCGCTCGTGCTCGATCTGGCGATCACGCCCGGCGGTGTTCCGATCGACGAGACGATCGTGCACATTCCCAAGCTGTGGAACGGCGCTCGGCAGGCCGTCTCGCCAGGCGACGCGGATGTCGAGCTGATTCCGGTGCGCCATCCACCGGGCATAGACGGAGTCGACGGAATCTTCACGCTCGAGTACTCGTTGCAGCGGAACCGCGGGCGCGCAGAATGGCGCTGCAAGGCCGAAGCGAGCGCGACGCTCGTCAGCAAGCAAGACGCGCGGCCTCCCCTCTGGGATCTCGGCGTCTCCGAGCTCAATGAAGCGCGCACTGCATGGCTCGCCTTGTATGACGATCGGCTGGGACCGGTCCGCGCGATCTTTGACAGTCCCGAGGCGGCCTCCGCCTTTGCAAACTGGGGACGGACGACTCGCGCAGCTCGAGTGGGCCGGTTCTCGATTGGATTGTTCACGGCGACACCCGACGTTCCGCTGCGGCCCACCGTTCCGGTGGACAGCACCATTGCGAAAACGCTGCGGCCCTTGACCCCCGAGGATTGGGATGCCGTGCGAGTGGGCCGGCTGGGCGAGCCGTAGCCGCAGCGCGGCTTCGAAGTCCTGCCCTGCGCCGCCTGAACGAGCTGCGTGCACTCGGTGAGCCGTGGCCCGAGCACGGGATGCGCCAAGTACGCACGCGCCTCCTCGAAGCGCTGCAGGTCGAATGGATCGTTCATGAATCCGCTCCTCGGTGATACCCTAAGACTTGGCGTACGGCAGTAGGGCCCTGCTGCAATGCAGCTCATCTCGCGAAAACCCTGGGTCAGGCGCCTCGCGTTCGCCGCGGCGGTGATCGTCGTGCTCGTCGGTGCCTACGCCCTCGCGGGCTTTGTCGGCGTTCCGCACTGGCTGCGCTCGGGCCTGCAGAACTACGTTGCGAGCCATTACCGTCGTCAGCTCTCGCTGGGCGATATCCGCTTCAATCCGTTCACGCTCACGCTCGACGCCCGCGACATTTCCTTCCCGGACGCCGATTCCACCCCGATGCTCGGCGCGGGCGGGCTGCACGTCCAGCTGCAATTGGCGAGCCTGTGGCGCCGGGGGCCCAGCTTCAGCGAGATCGTCCTCACCCGTCCCTTCGTACGCGCGCTCGTCCGGCACGATGGCTCGCTCAATCTCGCCGATCTCGAGAAGCCCTTCGCCGGCGCCGCCCCAAAGCCCGCGCCGCAGAAGTCCGGCCCGATGCGCCTGTTCATCGGTCGCCTGGCGGTGCTCGACGGCCGCTCGACGTACGAGGATATGTCACGTCCCACGCCTTTCCGCGCCGAGCTGCAGCCGATCAACTTCGACCTGCGCGACTTCAGCACCGTCGGCAACGCTTCGAACGAGTATGCGCTCGACTTCGCGACGCCGATCGGCGAGCGCTTCCATTGGAGCGGAACGCTCGCCGTCGAGCCGCTCGCCTCGCGCGGACAGTTCGAGATCTCGGCCCTGCAAGCCCGTACGCTGTGGAGTTTCGTGCGCGATGCGCTGCACTTCGAGATCCCCTCCGGCGTGATCGCTCTGAGCGGCGCTTACGACCTCACGGCTGGAAATCCCGCGAACCTGCAGGTCGACGTGCATCAGCTCACGGTGAGCAATCTGGGAGTGAAGCCGCCCGCCGCTGCGAACGATTACGTCGATCTCAAGCTTCTCGACGTTCGCAATACGCATGTCGACCTCGCGCAGCGCTCGCTCACGATCGGCACCGTCCAATTGACCGGCGGCACTCTGCGCGCCTGGGTCAATCCTAACGGCACCCTGAACTTCTCGGACCTCGTGGCCGCCTCGCCGGGCGGGGGACCGGCCGCCGCAGGTACACCCGTCGCGGCCTCGAGCCCACCGCCTGCATCCGCCACGACCAAGACATCCGCCTCGACCAAGACATCCGCCTCGACCAAGACGCCTACCTCGGCGCAGACCTCCTCTGCTGGGTGGTCGTTGGCCGCTCCGGACATCCAGATCTCCGGGTTGAAATTCACCGCGGAGGACCGGGAAGTCGCGCCCGCCGCCGCCTTGACCCTGGACGACATCGCCGTGCATCTCCAGGGCTTCCACACGGGCGGCGCCCTGCTCAAGATCTCTGCCAGCGCCGCCGTCAACGGCTCGGGCCGGCTCGACGCAAGCGCGACCTGTGCGCTCGGCTCGGGCACGGCGCCCGCGGTAGGCGCCGCGCACGCCCAGTTCGCCCTCCACAATATCGATCTCACCGCGTTGCAGCCCTACGTGGCGCAGCGATCGGCACTCACGCTGCTGTCAGGTCTCTTCACGACCCAGCTCGACATCGACCGCACCGCCGATGGAGTCCTCACCGTCTCGGGGAACACCGAGGTGGCGAAGCTGCGAACCGTAGACGATCAGCTGCGGCAGGACTTCGTGAAGTGGGATCGGCTCACGCTTCAAGGCATGAGCTATCGCTCGCGGCCTGCCTCGTTCTCCATCCGCAGGATCGTCGCCGTCGCGCCCTACGCTCGCGTCATCGTGGCGGCGAACCGGAAACTCAACATCGCGGAGGCGTTCGCTCCCAAAGCGGCTCGCACGACGGCAGCGCACGCGGCTTCCGAAAGCCCCGCGGCCCCCCACGCCCGCCGCCGCGCCGGCACCCCCCGCGTCGTCCCCGCGACGGCCAAGGCTGCGGAGGTCCAAGCCGATGCGACCCCGGCGATGCCGATCTCGATTGGCCGGGTTCAGATCGTGAACGGCTCGGCCCGCTACACGGACCTGTGGATCCAGCCGAACTTCTTCCTCGCGATTCAAGGCCTGTCCGGCTCGGTGGTCGGGCTCTCGTCCGACCCGCGCTCGCGCGCCAAGGTCGATCTCAAAGGCAAGGTCGACCGCTATGCGCCCATCAGCGTCTCGGGCGAGATCAACCCGCTCGCGGCGACCGCGTACTCCAACATGAAGATGAGCTTCCAGGGAGTGCAGCTCACCACCGCCACTCCCTACTCGGCTCGCTTTGCGGGCTACAAGATCGAGAAGGGGACGATGTCCGCGGACATCACGTACCACCTCGAGAAGAGCCAGCTCACGGCGGATCCGCATTTCGTCATCGACCAGCTGCAGCTCGGGGACAAGGTCGAGAGCGCCGATGCCGTCAAGCTGCCCCTCAAACTCGCCGTGGCGCTGCTCAAGGACCGCAATGGCGTCATCGACCTCGATCTGCCGCTCTCGGGCAGTTTGAACGATCCCAAGTTCAAGTTGGGGCCGCTCATCTGGAAGGTGGTGGTGAACGTGCTCACGAAGGCCGCCACGGCGCCCTTCGCGCTTCTCGGGCGGCTCGTGGGAGGCGGGGAGCAGATGAAGTTCATCGACTTCGACGCCGGGAGTTCCACCCTCGACGCGTCAGCGCAACAGCGGCTCGCCGCGGTCGCCAAGGCGTTGCAGGATCGGCCGGCCCTCAAGCTCGATGTGCCAAGCGCCTATACACCAGATCTCGACCGTCCGGCACTGATACAGCAGATGCTCGATCAGAAGCTCGCTACTGAGAGTGAGCGCGAGGTCGCATCCGGCAAACGCAGCAAACGTCGTGAAAGCGCGCCCGCTAGCACGCCCACCGGCGCGCCGGCACCGAATCTCGCCGACCCTGCCACGCGCTTCCGGCTGCTCGTGGCCGAGTACCGCTCGGAGCTCGGCGCCAAGACAGCGCTGCCTGCGGATGCCGAGGCCGTCACGAAGGCCAAAGGCAAAGCGAAGGCGGCTGCGCCGCTCCAGCCGGCGATCTCCGAGCTCGAAGCCGCGCTGACGGCGCGCATCCAGGTCCCGGATGGCGATCTGCAGTTGCTCGGCCGCCGGCGAGCCCGCGCCATACAGGATGCCCTGCTCAAGGCCACTCAGCTCGACCCCGCACGGCTCTTCGTGCTCAACACGGCAACCACCCAGGCGGACGGCCAGCGAGTGCGCTTCCAGCTCGGTCTCGAATGAGGCGACGCGCGCGGGTCCAACCGCCGCGCTCTTTGCGAGCGGCGTCTCCTCAGCCCGAAGTGGCCGGCACGTAGCTGCGCAGGCGGCGGGAGAACTCGCGCAGCGCGCGGATACCGCTCGCCTCGGCCTGCATGCACCAGTCGCGCAGCTGGGCAACCGCGTTTCCCGGATTGCCGTGGGCGTCGTTCCACAGCTGCTGCAGGCGCTCGCGAAACTCGACCACGGCGCGCAGCGCCTCGTGCTGATCGAGCGCCGCGTCGAGGCGGCGCAGGCCCTCCTCGCCGAGGAGCTTCGGGTGGCGGACGAGAAGCTGCGAGAGACGGGAAGCCGCCTTGGCGCCCGCGGCCCGTGCGAGGTCTCGGCAAACGGGCCGGACGACGCGCCGCGCGTAATCGCGCAGCACATGCGTGCGGTTGGTGAACAACGCCTGCACGGTCGTTGAGTCCACGGTGTCGCGGCCGGCCACGCGCCGCAGCCGCGGCGCCACCCACTTCACGCGCAGCAATCCGAGAGCCCTGAACAGGCAGACGAAGAGCCAGCCCACATCGAGCTCCCAGCGCTGCACCGAGAAGCGGGCCGAGCGCGGAAACGCATGATGGTTGTTGTGCAGCTCCTCGCCGGCGATGAACAAGCCCCACGGCACGATGTTCGTGGCGGCCGAGTCCGTCTCGAAGCTGCGGTAGCCCACCGCGTGGCCCACGCCGTTGATGATGCCGGCCGCGAAGAACGGCTGAGCCAGGATCTGCACCGCGACCATGATGATTCCATAGACCCCGAACAGGACGAGCTCGGCCACGATGAACAGGACCAGGCCGAGCGACGGTATGCGGCTGTAGAGCCAGCGCTCGATCCAGTCATCCGGCGTGCCGCGCCCGTAATGGTCCTGCAGCACCCGGTCGCGCGAGGTGGCGCGATAGAGCTCGTAGCCTTGCAGAACGACGTGCCGCAGGCCGTAGAGCACCGGGCTGTGCGGATCGCCCTCCCTGTCGGCAAACACGTGATGCTTGCGGTGGACCGCGACCCACTGCTTCGTGACGGTCCCCGAGCTGAGCCACAGCCAGAAACGGAAGGCATGTCTCAAAGCCGGATGCAGCTCCAGCGCGTCGTGGGCCTGCTCGCGATGCAGGAAGAGCGTGATGCCGAGAAACATCAGCTGCATGGTCAGGAAGCTGACCACGACGTAGCCCCACCACGGCAGCGGTACCAGCCCGTAGAGAAAGTTGACGCTCATCCGAACGGCTCCCTGGCGGACGGCCCCTTGATCGGTCCGGCGTGTGGACCCGGTAGATTATGTGACATGTCGGGAAGTGGAGCCAGCTCCTCAAACTTCCTCGCTCGAGGCTAGCCCACCTCGCCCGTCCGAACCGTGGCGTACCGCGCACGTCGATCAATCCACCGCGAGGCCGGCCAACCCGATGCGCAGGCCGATCAACCCGATGCGCCCACTTGAAGGACGATCTTGCCGATGTGCTCGTCGGACTCCATCAGCTCGTGCGCGCGCCAGGCTTCGCTCAGCGGGAAGCGCGCGTAAATGGGCGGCGCGCGCAGCCGTCCGGAGTCGAACCAGGGCCACACCCGCGTGAGAAGCGCCTGCGCGAGCTTTCCCTTCGAGTCGATCGATTGCGGCCTGAGGGTCGCGCCCATGAGCTTCAAACGCTTGACGAGAATCGGACGCAGATCGACCTCGGCCCGCGCGCCACCGAGCAGAGCAATGAGCGCAATGCGGCCTTCGACGGCGGCGGCGGCGACATTGCGGGCGACATAGGAGCCTCCCACGATATCGAGAATCACGTCGGCCCCCTTGCCTGCCGTCGCGCTTTGAACCTCCGCGACGAAGTCCTCATCCCGGTAGTTGATCGCGCGCTCCGCACCGAGCTCGATGCAAGCTGCGCACTTGCGGGCGCTGCCGGCGGTTGCGAGCACACGCGAGCCGTTTGCCTTGGCAAGCAGGATCGCCGTGGTACCGATGCCGCTCGCGCCGCCATGAGCGAGCAGAGTCTCACCCGGCGCGAGCGCCGCGCGCTCGAAGACATTGAGGTAGACGGTGAAGAAGGTCTCGGGCAGCGCGGCCGCCTCCTCGATCGTGAGGGACTTGGGCACCGGCAGACACTGCACAGCCGGCGCCGTCGCGTACTCCGCGTACCCGCCGCCGGCGACCAGCGCGCAAACTTGCTCCCCGACGGTCCGCGAGGACACGCCCGTACCGAGCCCAACGACCTCGCCCGCAAGCTCGAGCCCTGGAATATCCGTGACGCCGGCGGGAGGGGGATACGCGCCTTGCCGCTGCATCACGTCCGGCCTGTTCACCCCGGCCGCGGCCACCTTGATGAGCACCTCGCCCGGACCGGGCGCCGGCAGCGGCCTGTGGGCGGTGCGCAGCGCTCGAGGCGGACCCGGCTCGCGGATCTCGACGACCGTCATCGCTTGCGGCAGACGGCTCATGGCTTCACCTCCTGTCCCAACGCATCGGCCAGCTCGTGCCACGAGAATTCCCGCTCCCGCCGATACTCGATGCGGTGCGCCTGCATCGCCCGAACGGTCCAGTCCTGCCTCTCGGCCGCCGCGGCGGCCATCAGCGGATCGAGCCCTACGTCTTGCAGCGTCAGCGCAACCTCGCGCATCTCCGCCGCGCGCCGCCGACCGTGCTCTGCGACCCGGCTCACGAGATAATCCGGAAGCGCTCCCTCCCAGCCCATGCCGGGGAACGTGCGCGCGAGCGAGGCGAGGACCTCCTGCTCCGCTCCGAAGCGGCGCGCTGCAAACAGGCTCTCGACGGCGAGCGCCTCGAGCCCTTTGATCACGATGCTGCGGCACATCTTCACGGCCGATGCGACTCCCACCCGGTCGGAGAGGGCCTTCGCGTTGAGCCCGAGCGCACGCAGGCCTTCGGCCGCTTCGGCGGCCCGCGGACCGCCGAGGAGCATGGGAACCGCGAGCCGCTGCGGCGGGATGGGCGCCATCACCGCGGCCTCGACGTAATCCGCGCTGCACCGCTCTATAACCCGCGCGCTTGCAAGCTTCGTAGCGGGTGAGACGGAGTTGATGTCGAGAAAGAGCTGGCCTCGCTCGAGCACCGCGGCCGCCGCGACCGCCACCTCCGCCGCCGCCGATGCCGTGACCGCGGAGATGACGAGCTGCGCCCCAGCAATGGCATCCGGCGCGCTGTCGCAGGGCTCGACGCTCGCGGCCCGCATCTTGGCCAGCATCGCGGCTCGCCTCGCCGGCTCATCCAGCAAGATGTCGTACGCCGCTACCTCGCGGCCCGACCGGACAAGCTCCTCCCCGAGAATGCCGCCGGCTTCACCGAAGCCGATGAATGCAATTCGTCGAAACGCTGGAATCATAAGCAACGCTCGCTCGCGCACTGCGCCCTTCGCCCCCGGACCCGCTAGGCTAGAATACCTCGGTGCGCCCCGCCCCGGACCTCACTTCCAGTCCCCTCTCTTATCTGCAAGTGCCGCCGCCGGCGCCGGGTGAGATCGCCGCGGTATCGCAGGGAGTGCACTGGATCCGATTCCCGCTCCCGATGGAGCTCGACCACATCAACCTGTGGCTCCTCGATGACGACGGGGGATTCGTACTGGTCGACACGGGTCTCTCCTCCGATGTCGGCCGGGCCGCCTGGGAACGGCTCGAGCAGCAAGTGCTCGCCATGCGGCCGCTGCGCCTCATCGTGCTCACGCACCTGCATCCCGACCATGCAGGCCTCGCTGCATGGTTGCAGGCTCGGCACCGCGTCCCCGTATGGACCTCGCGCGAGACCGAGCGGCAGATGAGCCAGCTCCTCGTTCCCCTGACGGATGCTCAGATCGCCGAGCGCCGCACCTTCTTCCACTCCCACGGCTTGAGCGATCTCGGCAGCTTCGCTGCGAGCCTCTCGGGCGAGCGCTACCGCGCGGTCGTGAGCGGACTGCCGCAGATCGGACATCATCCGCGGGATTCGGAGGAGGTGAGCTGGAATGGCGCAACGTGGCGCTGGATCGAGACGGGTGGCCATGCGGTCGGACACCTCTGTCTGCACGAGCCGTCGCGGCGTGTGCTCATCACCGGGGATCAGATTCTGCCGGCGATCTCCCCGAACGTGAGCGCGACCGGCTGGAGCGCGGACACCAACCCGCTCGACTCGTATTTGAGATCGCTCGAGCGGCTCGTCGAGCTCGATCCGGCGACGCTCGTGCTGCCTTCGCACGGGCGCCCTTTCTTCGGCGTGCGAGAGCGGGCGCTCGAGCTGCGCAATCATCACCTCAACCATCTCGACCGGCTGCTCGAGGCCTGCCGCGAGCCGTGCACCGCGAGCGAGACGCTGCGCGTGCTCTTCAGGCGGACGCTCTCGGGCTTTCACCTCTACCTCGCCATCGGCGAGGCGATCGCGCATCTCGAGTATCTCGCAAGATCCGGCCAGCTCGTGCGGCTCACCGACGATCGGGGAACGATCCGGTACGCGCGCGCCGCCTAAGAGGCGCGTTGCGCGGGATGCCTCTTACGGGAGTGGCGCGCGCTGCCCCTGCGGCGCGGGTCCGCCCTGCGCCCAGTCCAGGAGCTCTGCGGTGTGCACCACGGTCAGATCGGGTGCGCCGTCGAGCTGCATGATGCAGCCGACGTTTCCCGTCGCCACCACCCGGGCGGAAGTGCGGCGGATGTTCTCGAGCTTGCGCTCGCGCAGCTGCGCGGCGATATGCGGCTGCAAGATGTTGTAGGTGCCCGCGGATCCGCAGCACAGGTGGCCCTCCGGAATCTCCTCCACCTTGAACCCGGCGCGCTCGAGCAGCAGCCGTGGGATGCGATCGAGCTGCTGTCCGTGCTGCATCGAGCACGCCGAGTGATAGGCCACTGCGAGACCGGCGCCCGGGAACGGCGTGGGGGCAGGTCCCGGCCCCGGCCCCGGCCCCGGCGCCGGCGCGCCGGCAGCTCGTCCCCGCTCGTAGAGCCACTCGGTGAGGTCCCGAGCGATCCCGCTCATTGCGGCAGCCCTGCGGGCGAGCTGTGCATCGCCGCGGAAGAGATGGCCGTAATCTTTGAGATGCGTGCCACAGCCCGAGGCGTTCACGATGACGGCGTCGAGCGCTCCGCGGCGGCGCTCGGACTCGACTTTCTCGAGGAGACGGGCGGCGAGCGCGCGGTTCTGCCCGGCTCTGCCGAGATGATGAACGAGCGCGCCACAGCATCCCTCGAGGGTGACGACTTCGTAGCCCGCGCGCTCGAGCAGACGCGTCGAAGCCGCGTGGACCGCCGGAGTGAGCACCGACTGCGCGCAACCCGCGAGCAGCGCTACTCGTCCTCGTCGCTCGCCCGGTGCGATGCCCCTCGATCGGGTCTCTGGCTGTGCGCCCATGGAGGCATCGGCCGCAGTGCGCCGAGCGCGTGACGCCAAGCTCGCCATGGACGCGAGTGGGGCCGCTACGCGGCGCCAATGCGCGCGGACGCCGCGCGGGAGGAGCCTCGCCACGCCTCTTGCGAGCGCCGCCGCGGGAAGAGCGGCGCGCAACCGGCGCGGATACGGCAGTATCCAGGCGAGGGACGCTCTGAGCAGGCGCTCGCGCCATGGACGCCGGTACGTTCGCTCCACGTGGACGCGAGCGTGATCGATCAGGTGCTGATAGTGCACGCCGGAGGGACAGGTCGTCATGCACGCGAGGCACGACAGGCACCGATCGATGTGCCTCACCACCGCTTCCGTCGCCGGCCGCGAGTGCTCCAGCATGTCCTTGATCAGATAGATGCGGCCACGCGGACTGTCGAGCTCGTCGCCGAGCAGCACATAGGTCGGGCACGTCGCCGTGCAAAAGCCGCAGTGCACGCACTTGCGCAGGATCCGCTCGCTCTCCGCCACGTCGGGATCGGCAAGTTGTGCGGGCTCGAATCGCGTTTGCATCGGCTCGTCCGTCCCGGTCAGCTCATCCGTCCGGGATTGAGCCTCCCGGAAGGATCGAACGCCGCTTTGAGGCGAGCCGTCAACGCGCCAAGCGATCCGGACGGCGGCTGGAACACCGCGGTTGCCGCTCGGACCGCATGAGGAGCCTTGACGAGCGTCGCGTGCCCGCCCCGCATCGCCCCCCTCACTCGCTCGGCATCCGCCTCGCCGGCGCCGATCCAGACCAGTCCTCCTCCCCAATCGAGGAAGTAGTCCTGCGGAGCGAGCCTCTCAATGATGCCCACCGCATCGCTCGGCGGCACGGACAGGCGCCAGACGATCGGATGTGCGGCGAGCGGCGCCGCCGCGCCCACCTCGCTCCAGAATTGCCTGGAGTCCTCGCCCTCGAGCCATGAAGGGTTCGGCTCGCCGAGCAGCGTGATGAGCGCAGCCGCGCGCGCGCTCACCGATGGGATGAAACCCTCGAGCCGCAGTGCCACACCGCGTTGGGGCAGGAACGCGGCCGCGGACACCTCGCAGGCCGAGGCGAGCGCATCGGTCATGGAGCGAACCGCGTGCGCGAGCGGCCTGCCCGCCAGGAGCAGCGTCCGCTCGTGCTCCGGGACCGGGTGCACTCGCACGGTCACCTCCGTCAGAACCGCGAGCGTCCCCCAGGAGCCGGCCAGGAGCTTCGGCAAATCGTAGCCCGTCACGTTCTTGACGACCCGGCCTCCGGCCTTGAAGCGCTCGCCTCGCCCGGAGACCGCGCGGAAGCCGAGAAAATGATCGCGGGCCGCTCCCGCCGAGACGCGGCGCGATCCCGAGAGGTTCGCGGCGAGCACTCCCCCGAGCGTAGGGTTCCCCGCTGCGCCGAGAAGCCGACTCCAGTCCGGCGGCTCGAACGCAAGGCGCTGCGAATGC
>JASHTA010000326.1 GCA_030040795.1 Gammaproteobacteria bacterium
GAGGACGGCGAGCGCGGCATGGAGGGCATCGTGCGCCGCCTCTCGGGGGATACCGCCGTCGTCGAGCTCATGCGCGACTACCGCAACGAGCGCCACAGCGTCTGGGGCATCACCGCGCGCAACCGCGAGCAGAACTTCGCGCTCAATTTGCTGCTCGATCCGCAGATCGACTTCGTCACCATCCTCGGTCCGGCCGGCACGGGCAAGACATTGCTCGCGCTCGCGGCCGGCCTCGCCCAGACGCTCGACTCCAAGCGCTTCATCGAGATCATCATGTCGCGCGTGACGATTCCGCTCGGCGAGGACATCGGCTTCCTGCCCGGCACGGAGGAGGAGAAGATGGAGCCCTGGATGGGCGCGCTGATGGACAACCTCGAGGTTCTGACGCAGAGCGAGGAAGGCGGCACCTGGGGCCGTGCGGCGACGAACGACCTGCTGCGCAGCCGCATCAAGATCCGCTCGCTCAACTTCATGCGCGGGCGGACGTTCCTCAACCGCTTCATCATCGTGGATGAGGCTCAGAACCTCACGCCCAAGCAGATGAAGGCGCTCGTCACCCGGGCCGGGCCCGGCACGAAGCTTGCCTGCCTGGGCAACGTCGCCCAGATCGACACCCCCTATCTCAGCGAGACCACTTCGGGTATGACCTACGCCGTGAACCGCTTTCGCGGCTGGGCTCACTCCGGTCATGTTACGCTTCTGCGAGGGGAGCGCTCACGGCTGGCGGACTACGCGTCGGACACTTTGTAATGATTGGTAACCGAGCAGACATCGGCCACGAGCGTGCGCGAAACTCGCTGCCGCGGCCACGGTCGAACCGCAAGGTCGTAGAGGTCGCTCTCAACGCTATCGTGCGCCGCTCCGCTCACACCCTGTTCCAGAAGCTGGTGGTCGTCCTCGCCACGGCCGTATTCGCGGCGGGCACGACCGCCGCGTTCGCACAAGCCGAGATGGACCTCCCCGACATGGGCAGCCCGGCCCGCGCCATCTTGAGCAAAAACGACGAGTACGGCTATGGAATGATGGTCGAGCGGCAGCTGCGGTCGCAGAACCAGATTCTCGAGGATCCGGAGACCCAGGAGTACATCCAGTCGATCGGCACGCGGCTCGCGGCACAGTCCCAGATGGGGGCGGCGGACTTTCACTATTACGTCATCGACGATCCGGATATCAACGCCTTCTCGGTCCCCTATTTCATCTTCTGCAACTACGGCCTCATCCTCGCGACGCAGGACGAGTCCGAGCTCGCGGGCGTCCTCGCCCACGAGACCGCGCACGACACCCAGCACCACATCGCCCGCGAGCTGCAGGCCCAGACCCGCCAAACCATCGCTGCCGCAGCCGCCATGATCGCGGCGATCCTCATCGGCGTCGCGGGCGGCGGCGCTCCCGCCATCGAAGGGGGCATCAGCGCCGCGCAGGCCATGGCGGCCCAGGAGCAGATCAACTTCACGCGCGGCGAGGAGGAGGAAGCCGACCGAATCGGCATGCAGTACCTCTCGGAGGCCGGATTCGACCCGGAGGGCATGCCGGATTTCTTCGAGAGACTGCAGCAGCATTACGGGTACGAGGAGGGGTTGATCCCGAAGTTTCTCCTCGACCACCCGGTCACCTCGGACCGCATCGCCGACGCGCGCGCCCGTGCGGCGCACATGCAGCGCCCGAAGAATCTGGTGGATTCCACGAACTATGCGCTCATCCGCGAGCGGCTGCGCGTGCTCACGGCATCGGAGGACTACGATATCCTCGGCTACTACCGCAAGCGCCTCGAGACTCGCACACCGACGCTTGCGGACCAGTACGGCGAAGCCATCGCGCTGCTCAAGGACAACCGCCCGACGGATGCCGTGGAGGTGCTCGAGCCGCTCGTCTCCCAGTATCAGAGCCTCACGCTGCTGCGCTCGGCGCTCGGCCAGGCTCAGGTCGCGGCCGGGCAGATCCACGACGGACTCACCACCTTCTCGCAGGCCGAGACGCTCTTCCCCCGCAATGTTCCGCTCACCGTCCGGTACTCGGAGGCGCTGATCAAAGTCGGCAGGCCCAAGCAGGCGCAGCGGCTGCTCGATGATCTGTTCGACAACGTCGAGCCGACGCCGCGGCAAATCCAGCTCATCGCCCAAGCGGCGAGCGATGCCGGCGACAAGGGTGACGCGTACGACTACATGGGCGAGTACTACATCTCGAACGGCAATTTCCCGCTCGCCTCGTACCAGCTCGAGCTCGCGCTCCGCCAGCCCCATCTCACGAACGTCCAGCGCGAACGGATCCAGGCACGCCTGGACGAGGTGCGCGACTTCCTCGTGCAGGAGCGGCGCGAGAACCACGGGCGCCTTCCGGACGGCCAGCTCGATTTGGCGCCGTGACCGATCCCGGCGCGGTGACTGATATAATCGCGGCCTCTACCTCGGCGGGACTTTCATGACGGGACTCACCGCGGGCCGCGCCGCGCTCGCTCTGCTTTCGGCCGCACTACTTCTTGCCGGCTGTGCCTCGCAGCCGATCCAGCACAAGGACCCGAGGGATCCCTGGGAGCGCATGAATCGGGCGGTCTGGGGATTCGACATCGACTTCGTCCACAAGGTCGCGCTGCCGGTCGGACACGTCTACACCCGCGTGACGCCGCAGTTCGCGCAGGTCGGGATCGGCAATTTCTTCGACAACGCCCAGTACCCGATCGTCATCGTCAACGACTTCCTGCAGGCGAAGTTCAAGACCGGCCTCGGCGATACGGGCCGCTTTCTCGTGAACTCGACGGTGGGCATCGCCGGCTTCCTCGATCCGGCCTCGAACGTCGGGCTTGCGAAGAACGACAACGACTTTGGCAGGACGCTCGGAACCTGGGGCGTGCATCCGGGACCCTATCTCGTCCTGCCCTTCCTCGGGATGTCGGACGTTCGCGACTTCGTCGCGCGGGTGCCCGACGGGTACCTCTCACCGCAAAACTACATCAACGACATCTGGATCTATCTCGGGGTCTATGCGCTGTACGTTCTCGACCTCGACGCGCGCACGCTCATCCCTCAGTACAACCTGCTCGAGTCGCAACATCCGTTCGACGAGTATGCTTTTGCGCGCAACGCGTACCTGCAGCACCGCGAATTCCTGATTCACGGCCAATCCACCCAATCCGAGGAACAGCAGGAGGAGGAGCTCGAGAAGTCCCTCGAGGACTCAGGTGGTGACGCCTCGTCCAAGCAGTAGACTCTCGATCTCGCAGATGCGAGCGATCGCGCAGAGCGTCTCGGGCACGTTCGAGTAGCGCAGCTCGCGCCCGCTGCGGCGCGCCCACGCGAGCCATTCGATGAGCACCGCGAGACCGGCACTGTCGGATGCGTCGACCTCGCGGCAATCCATCTCGATCGAGGCACCACGCGCCGAGGCGAGTGCGCGCAGGCCCGCCTCCAGCGCCCGGCGCGCCGTCGCGAACGTGAGCGCACCGCGCACACCGTAGTGATCCGGCGCCGTCTCGATGACGGTCACGGCCGTCTCGCGCGCACGAGCTCTCGATGCAAGGACCTCCACCGTCCGCCCCTCAGGATCGTCCCGCGCCGGGATTGGCGATCTGCGGGGGCTTCTCGCCGTGCTGGAGGCGCTGGATCACCGAATCGAGGCCCTGCTGCTCGATCTCGGAGCCGAAGTCGTCGCGGAAGCTCTTGACGTAGCTCACGCCCTCGACGATCACATCCCACGCCTTCCACTCCGCACCGGCGCCTTCCACTCCCTGCGTGACCTTGTGCAACGCGAAGTTCACCTGCACGGTCGAGCCGTCATCGCGCCGGATTTCCGTACGCACGATCGCGTTCGTCGCATCGGGCGCCGCACGGGCGGGCAGCACCCGCAGCCGGTTCGACTGAAAGCCGAGGAGCGCGCTGCCGTAATTCGTGAAGAGCGAGCTCTCGAAGGCGTCGACGAACTGCTGGCGCTGCGCCGGGGTCGCCGTGCGCCAGTACCGGCCGAGCACGAGCCGCGCCGCGAACGGCACGTCGAAGTACGGCAGCACGTCGCGATCGACGGCCGCGCGCAGAAGCTTCGGGTCCTTCTGATAGGCCGCGCGGTGCGCGTCGAGATCCTTGAGGAACGCCTGAGCGACGTTCTCGATGATCTGCGAGGGCTCCCCGCCGCCCCCCGCCCCACTTGCGGCCGGGGCCTGCGCGCGGGACGGGGGCGACCAGATGCTCGAGGCGAGCGCAAAGCTCGCGAGCAAGGCCAGGCTGCACATCACCGGCGTCGGCGCTCTCATTGCGATGACTCCTTATGGGCTGCGTGATCGGCGGAGGAGCTGGCGCTCGAGCTCGAGCTCGACTCGCTGCTCTTGCCCGCAAAGCTCGCAAACAGCTTGTTGACGAGATTCTCGAGCACAATGGCGGACTGGGTCTGCACGATCCGGCTGCCGCTCTTCAGATACGTGTCCGACCCGCCCGCGTCGATCGCGATGTACTGCCCGCCGAGCAGACCCTGGGTATCGATGCTCGCATAGCTGTCGTCGGGGATCTGGTTGTATTGCGGGTCGATCCTCAAGGTGACGAGCGCGCGGTAGTTCTGCGGATCAATGCGGATGCCGCGCACCTCGCCGATGCTCACGCCCGCCATGGTCACGGGAGCGCCGCCCTTGAGGTCCCCGATGTTGTCGAACTCCGCCGTGACGGTATAGCCGCCCTTGGCGCGGCTCAGCTTGATGCCGTTCGACGGCAGCTGCGCGGTGAGGAAGAACAGCGCGGCGAAGCCGAGCAGAACGAACAGTCCCGTCCAGATCTCGAGGGATCGATTGGTGCGCATCTTCGGTTACACCTTCACAGAAAGACGGCGGACAGCGCGTAATCGAGGAGCAAAGTCAAGACGGAGGACGCCACGACCGTGCGTGTGGTCGCGAGCCCCACGCCCTCGGCCGTGCCATCGGAATGATAGCCCTCGTATACGGCAATGAGGCTCGCCACGAAGCCGAAGACCAGGCTCTTGACGATCGCCTCGTTCACGTCGGACAGGCCGATCGAGCTTTGCATCTGCGACCAGAAGGCGCCCCGGTCGACTCCCATCTCCTGGACGCCGATCAGCTGCGCTCCGAAGAGCCCGACGACGTTGAACACGGCGGTGAGGAGCGGCATCGCGAGGAGACCGCCCAGAAACCGCGGTGCGGCGACGTACCGCATCGGATCGACGGCCATGATCTGCATGGCGGTGAGCTGATCGGTCGCGCGCATCATGCCGATCTCCGAGGTGAGCGCCGTGCCGGCGCGCCCGGCGAACAGCAGCGCCGTGAGCACCGGACCGAGCTCCTTCAGGAGGCCGAATGCGGCAGCGATGCCGAGGTAGTTCTCCGATCCGAATCGCTGCAAGAGATTGGCGCCTTGCAGGCCGAGCACGGCGCCCGTCGCGATGCCGGAGAGCATGATGATGATGAGCGAGCGGGCACCGGCGTTGTAGATCTGGCGCACGATCAGGCCCGGCCGCGCGAGCGCGGGACCGCACTGGGCCAGCAGCTCCAAGGCGAACAAAGATGTGGCGCCGATGCGCTGCAGTCCGCGCAGCACGGGCCCGTTGCCCGCCACCTCGCTCATGGCGCGCCTTCCCCGGCGAGGAGCTCGGTCACATAGTCGGGCGCGGGATAATGGAAGGGCACCGGGCCGTCCGGACTGCCGCTCATGAACTGCCGCACGATCGGGGAGCCGCCTTCGCCGAGCTCCTGAGGCGTGCCGGACGCGACCACGCGGCCCTCCGAGATGAGGTAGCTGTCGTCGGCGATCGTCTCGAGCTCATGCACGTCGTGAGAGACGACGATGCTCGTGAGCCCCAGCGCCTCGTTCATCTTCTGGATGAGCCGCAGGATCACACCGAGCGCGATCGGATCGAGGCCGACGAAGGGCTCGTCGTAGATGAGCAGCTCGGGGTCCATCACGATGGCCCGGGCGAGCGCCACGCGGCGGGCCATGCCGCCCGAGAGCTCCGCCGGCATCAGCTCGGCCGCGCCCCGCAGGCCGACGGCATGAAGCTTCGTGAGCACGATGTCGCGGATCAAGGGCTCGGGGAGTGTCGTGTGCTCGCGCAGCGGAAAGGCGACGTTCTCGAACACGTCGATGTCGGTGAGCAGCGCGCCGTTCTGGAAAAGCATCCCCATGCGGGTGCGCATGGCGAAGATCTCGCGAGATCGCAGCTCGGACACGTCGCGGCCCCAGACGCTGACGCGGCCGCTGTCCGGATAAGCTTGAGCCGTGATGAGCCGCAGCAGGGTGGTCTTGCCCGTCCCGCTCGGACCCATCACGGCCGTGATCCGCCCTCGCCGTGCGCGCAAGGTGAGCCCCGAGAAGATCTCGCGGCCGCCGATCGAGTAGTGAACATCCTGCGCATCCACGACGATGTCGTCGGCGGCGGGCTGAGTCGCGGCCTGCACCGCCGCCTGCTGCTCGGGGACACCCATGGATACCGCGCGCGTCCTCAGGCGGCCTGGCTCTCGAGCGCGGCCTGGTACCGCCCGAGCGTCGCGAGGCCATTGAGCCTCGCGCGCTTGGCGAGCTCCTTCTGGCCTGCCGCAAATCCCGCGGGGGTCCCACCCCATCCCTTGAGAGCGGTGTCCTGCAAGGCGCGCCCGTAACTGAAGGTCAGGCTCCAGGGCAGCGCGCCCAGCTGGTTCATGAGCGAGAGGTGCAGCGTCGCCTCCTCGGGCGATTGTCCGCCCGAGAGGAAGGCAATGCCGGGCACGGCCGGCGGGACATGGCGCTTGAGGCAGCGCACGGTCGCCTGCGCAACCTGCTCGGGCGGCGCGCGGTTCGCCGCCTTCTTTCCCGAGATGACCATGTTCGGCTTGAGCACCATGCCCTCGAGATGGATGCGATGCTCGAAGAGCTGGCCGAATACCTCCTCGAGGACCTCACCGGTCACCTCCTCGCAGCGCTCGATCGAATGCGCGCCGTCCATGAGCACTTCAGGCTCGACGATCGGAACGATGTCCTGCTCCTGGCAGAGCGCGGCGTAACGGGCGAGAGCATGAGCATTTGCGTGCACCGCAAACGGCGTCGGGATGCCCTCCTCGATGTCGATCACCGCGCGCCACTTGGCAAACCGGGCCCCGAGCTTGCGATACTCGCCGAGCCGCTCCCGCAGGCCGTCGAGGCCTTCGGTGATGGTCTCGCCCGGGAAGGCGGCGAGGGGCTTCGCTCCGGCATCGACCTTGATGCCGGGGATCACACCGTGCTGGGCAAGGTAGTCCGGGAACGGCACGCCGTCGCGGGTCTTCTGGCGAATCGTCTCGTCGAACAGGATCACGCCGCTCAGGAATTCCGCGGCCCCGGGCGCGGTGAACAGCATCTCCCGATAGCTGCGGCGATGCTCCTCCGTGGAGTCGAGCTTGATGACATCGAAGCGCCTCTTGATGGTGCCCGAGCTCTCGTCCGCGGCCAGGAGGCCCTTGCCCTTCACCACCATGGCGCGTGCAACGCGCTCGAGCTCGCTGCGGTTCATCGTCGGTCCTCCAATGATTCTTGCGGCGGGTCCGGTCCGCG
>JASHTA010000327.1 GCA_030040795.1 Gammaproteobacteria bacterium
TCGATCCTCGGCGCCGCAATCACCTGGATCTACCGGATCGAGACGACCGGGATCAACCTGGATCGTATCGGACGGACTCATGCGCCGGAGGATCATGCAAATTCCTCCGCCGCGAAGGTGCCGGCGTGAGAGCCTCCTGCAGCCCTGCCCACATCGCACTCCCGCGGGCAATCCAGGCGGCCGCCCTCGCTCTTGGACTGCTCGCATCCGCTGCGGGAGCGCAATCCACGAGCATCTCACTGAATGAGAGCGGATCCACCCTGCTCTACCCTCTGTTCGAGCTGTGGATCCCCGACTACACGCGCGTGGCGCCGGGCGTCTCCGTGACAGCCGCGTCCACCGGCTCGGGAGCCGGCGTCGCCGCCGCGATCTCCGGCAGTGCGCAGATCGGCGCGTCGGACGCTTACATGTCCGATGAGCAAGCCGAGCAGAACCGCGAGATCGTCAACATCCCGGTCGCCATCTCGGCCCAGACGGTGAACTACAATGTTCCCCGACTCAACGGCGCGGATCTACGGCTCGACGGACCGACGCTCGCCGGCATCTATGCCGGCCAGATCACCGAGTGGGATGCAAAACCGATTGCCGCATTGAACGTCGGCATCCGGCTCCCACATCGGCCGATCGTGCCAATCCGCCGAGCGGAAGCCTCGGGTGACACCTTCATCTTCACGCAGTTTCTCGATTTCTCGACCCAGCGCTGGGAGGACACGATCGGTTACGGCACGAGCGTCGCCTGGCCTGCCGTTCGCGGCGAACGGACCGCAACGGGCAACGAAGGCATGGTGCGGGCTCTCGCCTCGACACCCTACTCGGTGGCCTATATCGGCGTCAGCTTCCGCAACGAGATTGCCCAGGCGGGACTCGGCACCGCTCTGCTCGCAAACCAGAGCGGCAAATTCCTGCTGCCGACGACGGAGACCATCAGCCAAGCGGCGTCGGTGCTCGATTCGCGCACGCCTCCCGACGAGCGGTTGAGCCTGGTCTTCGCGCCCGGCGACCAATCCTATCCGCTCATCAATTACGAGTACGCGGTCGTATCCACGAGACAGGCCGATCCCCTCAGAGCGGCCGCTCTGCGGCGCTTCCTGCTTTGGGCGGTGTCGCTCGAGGGTGGCAATGCGCCGAGATATCTCGACGCGGTCGGCTTCATTCCGCTGCCGGACTTCATCCGGGCATTGAGCGAGAGGCAGATCGACTCGATCAAGTAGCGCGCTCACTCGCCGAGCGCCTGATAGGCGAGCGTCCAGAAGTCCGCACCGATGCCGACGGTCCCCGGTGCGAACGACAGCCGCTGGATCATCAGAATGCCGAGCAGGTCCTCCGAGGGATCGGAGTACCAGGATGTCCCATAGACCCCATCCCAGCCAAAGCGGCCCGGGGCCGAGGCAATGCCGTCGCGCCGCGTGATCATGGAAAGTCCGAAGCCCCAGCCACGGTCGTCCCAGAATCCGGGGAAAAAACCGGAGCCCGCTTTCTGCTCGGAGGTCAGATGGTCCGTGACCATCGCTTCCACCGTCGCGCGGGCCAGGATCCGGCCGCCGTCCGCCTGTCCCTTGTCGAGCATCATCCGGCCGAAGGCGGCGTAATCGTCGAGCGTCGAGACGAGTCCGCTGCCGCCGCTCGGAAATGCCGGCGGCCGGCTCCACTGGCTGTCGCGCGCATCGTCGAACAGCTCGAGTGCCTGGGTGAGCGGACTCGTCTGATAGCAGCTCGCGAAGCGCTCGAGCTTCTCCGGCGGAACGTGAAAACCCGTGTCGCGCATCCCCAGCGGCTCGAAGATGCGGTCGCGCAGAAATCCTTCGAACGGCTGGCCGGAGGCGCGCGCGATCAACACGCCGAGCACATCCGAGCCGGTGTGGTACAGCCACCGCTCGCCCGGCTGATAGATCAGCGGCAGCGTTCCAAGGCGCCTCATCCACTCGTCGGGCTCGTGCGGCGGCGGCGGCTTGCGACCCCAGATCCCGAGAGCAGTGATCGCTCTTTGGATCGGATACCGGTCGGGCGGGCCGATCAGCATGCCGAAGCCCATGCGGAAGGTCAGCAGGTCGCGCAGGGTCAGCGGCCGGCGCGCGGGCACCGTATCCTCGAGAGGCCCGTCGATCCGTGCCAGTACGCGGCGATTCGCCAGCTCCGGCAGCAGCCGATCGATCGGCTCATCGAGCCTCAGCCGGCATTCCTCGACGAGAATCATCGCCGCCACCGCGGTGATCGGCTTCGTCATGGAGGCGATCCGAAAGATCGTATCGCGCCGAAGCGGGTCGCGCCGCTCACGGTCCTGCCAGCCGATCGCTTCGACGTGGCTCGCTCCGCGGCGACTGATCAGCGCCGCAACACCCGCCACTTCACCCCGTTCGACATACTCGTTGAGGACAGCGTGCAGACGCCCGAGACGCGCCGCCGAAAGGCCAGCGCCGACGGTGCCGACCGCGCCGATGGCACCGACGGTACCGGCAGCACCGCGCGCATCGATGGCGCCGATGGCGCCGCGCGCCCGATCAACCATTGACCCGTCGGGCAGGCCGCTCAGCCGGCGCCGCCGCGCTGCGGATCGGCCTCGCGAACGATCCTGAGCCCGCCGCGAGGCCACCGCCGTCGGCGAGGAAGCCGCCCGACTGCCGGTGCCAGAGCTGGGCATACAGGCCACCCGCCGCAAGCAGCTCGAAGTGCGTGCCGGCCTCGCAGATACGGCCCCGATCGAGCACGATCAGCCG
>JASHTA010000328.1 GCA_030040795.1 Gammaproteobacteria bacterium
GTGGTTCAGGAGCGCCTGGTAAAGGAGTACGGTTACGACGAGCACAGCGCGAAGGAAGCGCTGAGCTACGTCACGACGTTGCTGGCGCAGGAGTAGGGCAAACGCACACCGAAGAGGAAGACAGAGCGCCATGAGCGAGAGCAGCGAGGAGAAAGGCGCACTGGGCCTCGAGAAATGGTACGACCTGTTCTCGCGGGGCGCGCGAGACTGGCTGCGGCACGACGAGAAGGTGCGCGAGTCGGTTCGCGAGCACCTGCCCAAGATCATCGCGGGCGGCGAGGTCATCGGCGAGAACGCGCGGACGGTTCGCGTACCCGTGCGCATGCTCGAGCACTATCACTTCCGCTTGCGCCGCCCCGGCGAGTCCCAAGGAGCCGGCCAAGGCAACGTCAAGCCGGGCGATGTGCTGCAGGATTCCAGTGCGGAGCCCGGCGCCGGCGAGAAGGGTCCCGGCGGCCAGGACCAAGGTGAGATCCAGCTCCTTCTCGAGATCAAGATCGACGACATCGTCGACTGGCTCTGGGAGGAGATGCAGCTTCCGAATCTCAAGGCGCGCGCCGGCCCCTCGGACAGCACGGACTGGATCCGCGAGGGGTGGGACCGGCGAGGTCCGCGATCGCGTCTCGACCGCCGCCGTTCCGTCAAGGAGCTGGTCAAGAGGCAAGGCGGTCCGAGCGGCACTCCGACCTTCATCGACGAGGACTTGCGCTACCGGCAGCTCGCGCGGCGGCGCCAACCGGCCGTCCATGCCGTCGTGTTCTTCCTGCTCGATGTCTCGGGCAGCATGTCCGACCGCGACCGCAAGCTCGCCAAGACTTTTTTCTTCTGGGTCGTGCAAGGCCTGCGCCGCGAGTACCGGTCGCTCGAGACCGTGTTCGTCGGCCACACGACGGAAGCTTGGGAGTTCTCCGAGCCCGAGTTCTTCCAGGTGACCGGCACGGGCGGAACGGTCGCCTCGACCGGTCTCAACAAGGTGCGCGAGATCATCGACGCGCGCTACAGCCCCTCCCGGCACAACATCTACCTCTTCTATGCCTCCGACGGCGACAATTCCGTCGGCGACCATGCCGAGGCGCGCACCGCCCTCGTCGACATCGCGCAGAAGACTTGCTACAGCGGCTACGTCGAGGTCGCCTCCGGCCTCTCGCGGCAGCTCGCGACCGAGACGGGCCGGCTGTTCGGCGAGCTCGTCTCGGAAGGCCAGCCCGCGGGCAGTTTCGTCATCAACGACTTCGACGACGTGTGGGGCGCCGTGCGCCATTTCTTCACGGCCGAGCAGGCGGCGCTCGAGGGCGCCCAATGACCGGGCCGGCGGAGTGGGCGCGCGAGGGCACCCGATGAGCGCGACCCAGAGCGGCGACTGGCAGAGCTACGTCCGGCGGCTCGAGGAGCTCGCGGCCCGCTCCGGCCTCTCATTCCATCCCGTCGAGTTCGAGGCCGTGCCGGACAGCTTCATGATGGAGATCGCCGTCTACGGCCTGCCGGTTCGCATGCCGCACTGGTCGTTCGGCGTGCGCTATATCTACCAGCTCATCCAGCGCCACATGGGCCACTCCCGCATCTTCGAGGTCGTCTTTCCCGGCAATCCCGGCCATGCGTATCTCGCCCAGAGCAACGGCATCGCCGAGAACGTCCTCGTCACCGCACACGTCCTCGGTCACGCCGACTTCTCGCGCAACAACATGCTGTTCCGGCGCTGCCAGGAGCAGGTGAGCGAGCACATCGTGGAGCACGCGGCGAGCCATGCCCGCCAGATCCAGCAGGCGATCGAATCCCACGGCCTGAAGCGCGTGGAGGCGGTGCTCGACGCTGCACTTGCCCTGGAGCAGCACATCGACGTTGACCGCAAGCTGCGGCGCGAGCGCTATCCCGAGTACCTGCCCGACGCCAAGGCGCTGGTGGACGACGAGTTCCGGCGCCGCTTCGCCGCGCTCGACCCGGTCGCGGCGGGCGCGTTCGAGGCTCGCAAGCGCGCGCCCATCCCGCCGCATCCGGAGCGCGACCTGCTTTGGTTCATCGCGACGTATGCCCCCGAGATGGAGAGCTGGGAGCGCGACATCTTCCTCGCCGTGCGCGAGGAGTCCTTCTACTTCTACCCCGTCTTCGCCACCCAGATCATGAACGAGGGCTGGGCTTCTTATTGGCACGCGCGCCTGCTGCGCGAAGCGGACTTCGTTCCGCAGCAGGCCTACCTCGATGCGATCAAATGCCACTCGGACGTGGTGCGCCCCATCGCGGCGGGCCAGCAGGTCGCGCTCGCGATCAACCCCTACCACCTCGGCTTCTCGATGTGGGAGAAGATCATCGAGAAGGAAGGGCTCGAGACCGCGCGCGAGATCATGCAGCAGGACGATGACTTCAGCTTCGTGCGCAATCACCTGACTCGCGAGCTCGCCGAGGAGCTGAGCCTGTTCCGCTTCAATGCGCGCAGTGACGGCCAGATCAAGGTTCTCGAGCAGGACCTCCACGCTCTGCAGGACACGCTCCTCGCCCCCAAGTACAACTTCGGCGCCCCGAGCGTCTCGGTCGCCCACCTGCGCAACGACGGCACGTTGGAGCTGGAGCACGACCACGCGGCCGACAGCCGCGGCCTCGACTTGGAGCGTAGCCGCAAAGTTCTCGAGTACGTGCGCCAGGTCTGGCGCCGACCGATCGTTCTGCGGACCGTGGACCAGAACGGCTCGGCCCTGGAGCTTTCCGCCGCTTAGGTCTCGCGCTCCTTACGCTCGGGTTCGGCACTCTCGGCCTCCCAGCACTCTTCGTGCTGCGAAGTCACAAGGGATACCGGATCGCTCGCCGGGAACGAGTCGGCGAGGGCATCGTCGAGCGCCTGCTGTAGCCGACTCTCGGATTCCGGGTCGCCCGGCCGAGGTGGGAGCGCCGTGGAGGAGGGTGGGGGTGGGGCCGCAACGTCGCGAGCCGGCTTCGCCGGCGGCCCGTGCGGAACGCGATCTTTCATATGGGTTCTGAATGCGCCGGTTGCCACGGGGTTCCCCTGCCAGGCCTCGAGCTCTCGAGGTGCGCCCGCCCGCCGTCTGGATGTGTCCGCCGTCTGGACGCACCCGCCGTCCGGAAGCGCCCCCGCCTCCTCTGGATGCGCCCGCACGGACAGGAGTAGGCTCTCCTGGAGCGCATTCCCGGCGGGGTGATCCATGGGCTATACGACGCAGGGCATTCGCAATATAGCACTCGTCGGCCAGGCGGGCGGCGGCAAGACGCTGCTGCTCGAATCGCTTCTGACCCAGTCGGGCGCCATCCGGGCCAAGGGCAGCCTCGCCCGAGGGACGACCGTCTCAGACTTCGACCCCCAGGAGAAGCGCCTGCAGCACTCGCTCGACTCCGCCATCTGCAGCTTCGATCGGAGCGAGACGCACCTGAATCTCATCGACACGCCGGGCTACCCCGACTTCCTCGGCCGTGCCCTCTCCGTCCTCGAGGCCGTCGAGTCCATGGCCGTGGTCGTCAACGCTGCCGCGGGCGTCGACTCGCTGACACAGCGCTTGATGGATTTCGCGCGCGAG
>JASHTA010000032.1 GCA_030040795.1 Gammaproteobacteria bacterium
GCCGATAGCGCAGTCTCCGGCCGCGGCAGCGTCTTGAGGGAAGGCCGCAGGCTCTCGTAGTACTCCGCGATGATCCACATGTTGTCCTCGGTGACCGGGACGGACATGGACATCATCACGGGATTCTTGCGCTCGCCGTTCTTGTACTCGCGCAGCGCCTGGACGATGTAGTCCGCATGCTGGCCGGCGAGGGAGGGATATTGGGGAACGACGCCCACACCGTCCGCGCCGTGGCAGGCGACGCAAACGGCCGCAGCGGCCGGTGGAGTATGGGCGCTCGCCGGTGTCACTCCCCGGCGCAGCGGCGTGCCGCCGAAGTAGGCCGCGATGTCCTCCATGTCCTGATCGGTGAGCTCGGAAGCTTGAGCGTGCATCGTGGAATGCGTGCGCTGCGCACCGTCCTTGTACTCGTGCAGCGCGGCCACGATGTACTCGGGGAACTGGCCCCAGAGCTTCGGCACCTCGTAGTTCGGGTACGCGTTACGATAGCTGGTGATGCCGTGACAGCCGAGGCACGTCTGCGAAAGCAGCTTGCCGCGGACCGGATTTCCGTTGACCGGGGGGCTCTGAGCGAATGCCGTGCTCGCGAGCGCTCCGCAGGCCAGAGCGGCTGAAAGTGCACCCAAGCGAAGCCACGACGCCATACCCGCCCTCGAGCTACCGAAAAAATGGCCCTGAATCTTAAGGATTTGCGGCACTTTTTGCCACTCGCCCGTGCCCAATGCCGCGCGCGATGGCCGACGTGCGGGCTGCCGCGCTGATGATCGCCCTCATCCAGCGCGTCCTGCGCGCGCAGGTCGATGTCGAGGAGCGCACGGTTGCAGCGATCGAGCACGGAATGCTCGCTCTCGTCGGCGTACAACGCGGCGACGACCTTGCATCTGCCGACCGCCTGCTCGAGCGTATCTTGACCTACCGGATCTTCGGGGACGCCGACGGACGGATGAACCGCGATGTGCGCGACGTGAGCGGCGGACTGCTGCTCGTTCCGCAATTCACGCTCGCGGCGGATACCCGCAAGGGCACACGCCCCAGCTTCAGCGTCGCGGCGGCACCGGAGCAGGCTCGGACGCTGTTCGCGTACCTCGTGGAGCGGGCCCGAGCTCGCCATGCTCCCGTCGGGGCGGGCGAATTCGGGTCGCATATGCGGGTGCTCCTCGTCAACGACGGCCCCGTCACATTCTGGCTCGAAGCCTCTCCAAGCTCCTGAAAAGGCTTGGAGAAGCTCGCGGCAAAACTCCTTAAACCCCGGGCCGGGTTTTGGCCTATGATTTGATCTGGCCCCGCGCAAGCGGGATTTTCTGACTCGGGGTATCGGAATGCGCGACCTCGTGGTGATCCTGGCCGTCGTCCTGCTGGTGTTCGGCACCAAGAAGCTGCGCTCGATCGGCTCGGATCTCGGCGCGGCCGTCAAAGGATTCAAGAAGGCGATGGCCCACGGTCCGGACGGGCCCCCCGGGCAGGTAGCATCCGATCGCCCCGACGCCGAATTCCCCGAAGTCGCCATGCGTCAGCGGAGCGAGCGGGACGGCGCCTGAGGGCGTTCGTCACAAGCGGCCGGGGCTGCAGGCCCACGCGCCGCAGGCATTGATTCGGCAGGATGTTCTTCGATTTTCCTGAGATCGTCATCATCTGCGGCGTTGCGCTCGTCGTGCTCGGGCCGAAGAAGCTGCCGGGCGCGGCGCGCCAGGTCGGACGCTGGGTGGGCCGTGCGCGAACCATGGCGCGCCAGTTTCGCGAGCAGCTCGAGCAGGAAATCAACAGTGTCGAGAGTGCTCTCGATACCAACGCGAAGCCGCAGCAGACCAGCCAACCTTCGACATCGCCAGGCGCCGCAGCGCCGGAGACTCCCGCACCTGCCAGCGCCGTAGCGACGGAGCCCGCCGCGCCTCCCGCGGCAAGTGAAGTCCCTGCCGAGGATCCCTCGTTCTACGCCGCGACCGGCACAGACTGGCACCCCGGGTACGTCGATGCGGACGGGAACTTGTCGCCGTACGGAGACCCCACTGGGAACCTGGCGCCGTACGGAGATCCGGACGCGATCCCCGAGCCCGAGAGCTCGGAGGAGCAGCAGCTATCCCTGCAGCTCGACGCCCCACGCGAGGTGCCGCCAGCGGCGGCACAGGCTCGGCCTGCCGCGGCGAACCGGCAATCGAATGGTCACGCACTCGCCGACGAGGTGACCGCCGGGTCGAACGAGGGCCGCTGACGCCGCATGAGCGACAAACCGGAAGAGAAGCTGGCCGAAGGCACACTCATCTCGCATCTGCTCGAGCTGCGCAACCGGCTCATGCGGGCGCTGATCGCGGTGATCGTCGTGCTTGTTCCCTGTGCGTACAAGGCGAACTGGCTGTTCGAGGTCATCTCATCGCCCATCCGGCGCCGGCTACCGCCCGGCGATCATCTCATCGCGACGGGAGTGATGGCGCCCTTCATGACGCCGTTCACGCTGTCGATGTACATCGCGCTGTTCATCGCCATGCCTTACGTGCTGTACCAGGTGTGGGCGTTCGTGGCGCCGGGGTTGTATCGCCGCGAGAAGCGCTTCGCGATCCCGCTCCTGGCGTCATCGATCGTGCTGTTCTACTGCGGGATGGCCTTTGCCTTTTTCGTGGTATTCCCGATCGTCTTCCGTTTCTTCGTCGTCACGACGCCGACGGGCGTGACATGGAACGCGGACATCAACAACTATGTCAATTTCGTGATGAAGGTGTTCCTCGCGTTCGGCCTGGCCTTCGAGACGCCCGTCGCCGTGGTCCTCCTCGTGATGACCGGCCTCATCAAGCTCGAGAAGCTCCAGCAAAACCGCGGTTATGTGGCCATTGCGGTCACCGTCATCGCGGGCATCGTGACGCCTTCCGATGCGCTCTCCATGTCCATCATGGCCGGATCGATGTACTTGCTCTACGAGGTGGGCCTGTTCTTTGCCCGCATGGCTCTCAAGACGCGGCGGGAGCGGGAGCAGGAGGCGGCGGTCAAGGGGGCGTGACGAGCGCTCCTCCGCGGCCGCCGGCTTCGGCGCTCAAGACAGGGTCGCTGCCGCGATCAGCGCGCGGATCTCAGGCACGCACGAGCCGCAGTTCGTGCCGGCCTTGAGCCGCGCGCCGATTTCCTTCGGGCTCGTGAGCCGGTGCGCGCGGATCGCCTCGCAGATCGTGGCGCGGCGCACGAGGAAGCACGAGCAGACGAGCGGCCCGGCATCTTCGCTTGCGCTCGTACCCGCAGGGCTCCCCGCGATCGGCCGGCCGGCGAGCAGCGCCACTCGGTCGGCGGCCGCGAGAGAGCGCTTCGCGAAGAGCCCCGCAAGCCAGCCGCGGTCGGGCAGCTCCGGCCGGCGTGAGACATAGGCGCAGGCATCGAGCCGGTCGTCCGTCACGCGCGCAGCGCGATAGATCCCCGAGGCCTCGTCGTGATAGTCGAGGTAATCCTCGTCGCTGGCGGTCGCACCGAGCCACTCGCGTCCGCGATCGGCCCAGTCGGGCGGAACGCCGCGGCCGGCCAGCTCATAGCGCAGCCAGCCGTCGCCGCGCGCGAGGACCCACCACGCAATGTCGCGCCACTTGAAGGCCCCGGGCGGTTCAGACTTCTCGGGCGGCTCGGACTGCTCGGGCGGCTCGGACTGCTCGGGGCGCCCGGTCCGCTCCAGGCGCCTGGACCGCTCGAAATGGCCGGAGGCCTCGAGGCTCTCGAGCGGCCGGCGCGTGACGAGGAGGCCGAACCAATCGACGAGGAACGGCTCGAGGCGCGCGGGGGTGTGTTTGAGCTCGGGCTGGCCCGAGATGGGATCGACGGCGGGACTCACGAGCGCGCCGGCGCGCGCTTCCGACGCGTTCTCCGCGCTCCAGTGTATCGGCACAAACGCGTGGCCCCGCGCGATTTCCCCGCTCGTTCGCACCCGGGCGATCATCGAGCCCCAGCGAGTGCTGATCCGAGCGAGCTCGTTCACGCGAACGCCCGCGAGGAGCGCATCCTGCCCGTGCACGTCGATGAAGGGCTCCGGAAGATGCTCGACGAGCCTCGGCGCGCGGCCGGTGCGGGTCATCGTGTGCCACTGGTCGCGAATGCGGCCGGTATTGAGCGCGAGCGGCCT
>JASHTA010000329.1 GCA_030040795.1 Gammaproteobacteria bacterium
GGCGCCGTGCTCGACCAGCTCGGGCACTGGCAGGACGCCATCGGATGCTTTCAGCAGGCGTTGGCGCTCAAACCGAAATACGTTCGTGCCCTCAACAATCTCGGCAAGGTCCTGCGCCAGGCCGGACGGCCGTCGGAGGCGCTCGTCGCATTGGGCGAGGCACTCGAGCTCTCGCCCCGCAATCCGGCGACGCTTACCAATCTCGGCTTCGCATTGATTCAGCTCGATCGCCCGGATGAGGCGCAGCGCAGGCTGAGGCGTGCCGTCGCGATAGAACCCCGGCTCGCCGAAGCGCATCACGGCCTCGGGCAGGCCCTTCTCGAGCTGGGTGATGGGCGAGGCGCTCTGACTCACCTCGAGCGGGCCGTCGAGCTGAAACCCGAATTGCTGGAAGCGCGCCTGTTGCTCGGGCGGGCGCTCCTCGATCAGGTCCGGATCGGTGAGGCTGCCGCCGTTTTCCAGAGCACGCTGCAACGGAATCCTTATTCCGCGGACGCTCATCATTATCTGGGCCTGGCTCAGGCTGCGGCGGGCCGCGTCGAAACGGCCGTATCCTGCTACGACGCGGCGATCGCCCTCGATCCGACTCATGCCGGAGCGTACCTGTCACGGGGGAGTGCGCTCGCATTGCTGCAAAGGCTCCCCGATGCCATGGAGAGCTTCCGCAAGGCGGCGGCGCTGCGGCCAAGCGGGCGTGAGGCGATGCTCGAGGAGCTGTACTGCCGAGTGAGGCTGTGCGACTGGGCAGGTAGTCGGGCGCTTCTACAACAGGTGCAGAGCTCGGCGCAGAGCTTGAAGAATATTCCGCCGTTCTCCGTCATCGCGATCTGTGACGATCCTGCCGAGCACTTGAGCGCATGCCGCGTTCAGGCCGATAGCATCGCAAAGATGCGAGCGCCGATGACACCTCCGCCGCGGTACCGCCACGACAGGCTCCGGCTGGCGTATCTGTCATCGGACTTTCTCTCCCATGCCACTGCGTATCTGATGGCCGAGCTCTTCGAGTTGCACGACCGAACCGCTTTTCAAGTGTTTGGCGTCTCGTACGGCCTCGACGATGGCAGCCCGATTCGACGGCGAATCGCGGCAGCATGCGAGCCGTTCGTGGACGTGACGAGTCAGTCCGACCAGCAAGTTGCGAGCTGGCTGCGAGCTCAGGAGGTCGACATCGCGGTGGACCTGAAGGGCTATACGGCGTTCGCGCGCGGCGGGATATTTGCCCATCGTCCCGCTCCCGTCCAGGTCGCCTACCTCGGCTATCCGGGGACGACAGGGGCACCCTACATGGACTATCTCGTCGCGGATCGATTCCTGATACCGCAGACCGAGCAGCGATTCTATACGGAGAAAATTGCCTATCTTCCCGATTCGTACCAGGTGAACGACCGCAAGCGCGCGATCTCGACCGTGACGCCCAGTCGAGCCGATGTGGGTCTGCCGTCGGAAGGCTTCGTGTTTTGCTGCTTCAACAACAACTGGAAGATCACGGACGCCGTCTTCGACGTCTGGGTGCGCCTGCTGAAGAGCGTAGAGGGCAGTGTGCTATGGCTGCTCAAGGACAACCCGTGGGCGGAAGAAAACCTCAAGCGCGAAGCGGTCGCGCGCGGGGTCTCCTCCGAGCGGCTGATCTTTGGCAATCGGATCGACCACCCGGATCATCTCGCCCGTCATCGGCTCGCGGATCTGTTCCTCGACACGCTTCCCTGCAACGCGCACACCACGGCGAGCGATGCGCTCTGGGCGGGGTTACCGATCGTCACCTGCGCGGGCCGCAGCTTCGCGGCCCGAGTGGCGGGGAGTCTGCTGCGCGCAGTTGGCCTCGAGGAGCTTGTGACGTCGACGCTAGAGGAGTACGAGCAGGTCGCCCTGAGACTCGCGGGCGAGCCGGACCGGCTGGGGGCCCTGCGCGCGAGGCTGGCGCAGAACCGGGAGGCGGCTCCCCTATTTGATACGCCACGATTTTGTCGGCACCTGGAGGCGGCCTATCGCAGGATGTGGCTGCTCCACGAGCGAGGCCTACCGGCGGAGACATTCAGGGTCGACGTCCTTCCCGACGCGCGTCGTGCCGAGCATGAAGAAGTTTCGCAGGGCGTTCCGCAAGGCGGATGAGGCACGGCGGCCGTGTCCATCGAAAGAGACAACGTCGAGCGCGCCAGGGAGCTGTTCCGACAGCGCAAGTTTGCGCAAGCTGCCGCAGCGCTCGAAAGCGCGTTGCGGCAGCGTGAGCCCACTGCGGCTCTGCTCTTCAATCTGGGGACTTCCTACGAGCAGGAGGGACGGCTGGGGGAGGCGGCCGAGTGCTTCCGGCGGGCGCTCGCCCTGGAGCCGCGGCTCGCCGACGCGCATCTCGGGTTGGGCCGCGCGCTGCTCAAGGCGGACCGTTCCACGGAAGCGCTGGAGAGTCTCGAGCGCGCACGGGCTTTGAGGCCTTACGTCGCGGAGATTCATCTGCTCGCAGGGCGAGCGTTGCTCCGTAAGGGCCACGCCATGGCGGCCGGCACCCGCTTCGAGCAAGCTTTGCAGCTCGATCCTCATCTTGCCGAGGCGCACTATTTCCGCGGCGTCGTCTGTCTGACCGTGACGGGAAACATGGCCGAGTCGGTGGCGAGCTTCGATCGCGCGCTCGCGATCGATCCGAATCACTTCCGCTCGCACGAGTTCCGAGCGCGGGCGCTCGTGGCAGCGGGAGACCTTGCCGGTGCTCTGGCGAGCCTGCAGCGGATGCTCGAGCTGCGGCCAGGCGATGTCGAGGCTCTATCGCAGCTGCTGAATTGCCAGGTCATGCAGTGCGACTGGTCTCAGGCGGAGCGGACGTTACACGCGCTGCGAAATTCGCCGGAAGGAACGGACGCGACTCACCCCTTCTTCCTGATGGCGGTCTGCGACGATCCGGAAGCGCACCGGCGAGCGGCGGGCCGGCAAGCGGCTCTCACGCAGCGAGTGCTCGAGCGGTCCGAGCCCGCGCCTCGAGCGAGATCGAGCCGTGAGAAAATTCGCTTGGCGTACGTATCTTGCGACTTCTTCCAACATGCCACGTCGATCCTCCTCGTGGAGCTGTTGGAGCTTCACGATCGATCGCAATTCGAGGTCGTCGGAGTATCGTTCGGGCCGGGCGATCGAAGCCCGCTCCGGGCGCGCGTGATGAAAAGCTTCGATCAGTTCATCGACGTGACCTCCCTCTCGGATCTCGAAGTCGCGAGACGGCTGCGCGAGCGAGAGATCGACGTGGCGATCGACCTCAAGGGCTACACCGCATCGAGCCGACCCGGGATCTTCGGCTACCGTCCCGCGCCCATCGCAGTCAACTATCTGGGTTACCCCGGAACGCTGGCGGCACCTTACGTCGATTACCTGATCGCGGACGAGTTCCTGATACCCGAGGCGGACCGGGCTTTCTACGCCGAGAAGATCGCGTACCTGCCGGACTCGTACCAGGTGAACGACCGCAGGCGGGCGATCGCGGACACAACGCCGAGCCGAGCCGACGTCGGCTTGCCAGAGAATGGGTTCGTCTTCTGCTGCTTCAACAACAGCTGGAAGATCACCGAGGTGATGTTCGACATCTGGATGCGCTTGTTGGCAGATATCGAGAGCAGTGTCCTTTGGCTGCTGAAGGGCAACGCCTGGGCCGAGGAGAACCTCAAGCGCGAGGCCGCAAAGCGCGCGATCTCCGCCGAGCGGCTAGTCTTCGGCGAGCGGGTCCGCCACGAAGACCATCTGGCCCGGCACCGCCTCGCCGATCTGTTCCTCGATACGCTGCCGGTGAACGCCCATACGACGGCGAGTGATGCACTATGGTCCGGCCTCCCGGTGATCACCTGCGCTGGACGCGCGATGCCGGGCCGCGTGGCCGGGAGCTTGCTGCGTGCCGTGGGTCTCACGGATCTCATCACCTCATCGCTCGAGGAATACGAGCGGCTCGCCTCGAGGCTGGCGCGCGATCCGGGCCTGTTGCAGGCCATTCGCGCCAAGCTCTCGCGAGAGCGTGAGAGGCTTCCCTTGTTCGATACGCCGCGGTACTGCCGGCACCTCGAGGCCGCCTATCGTCACATGTGGCTCAGGCACCGGCAGGGCGACCCGCCGGAGACCTTCAGGGTCGAGCGAATTTCTTGGAATCAGCCGATTTGAGATCACCAGGGAATGCGCCCGAACCGGGCTTGAAGCCGCGCAGCCGTCTGCGGCCGCGCAGGCAACATAATTGTCACAAACGGCCGAAATAATGGCCGGCCTTGCCGGGGGACGGCCGCGGGCACCGGCCTCGCACGAGGATGGTCCATGAATCGTTCGCGCTTCCTGCTGCTTCTCGCTCTCGTCGTGGCCGGCGGTGGCTGGAGTCAGCAGGCTCGCGCCTGGTGGAACGGCGACTGGCAGTACCGCAAGGAAATCGACTTCGACCTGTCGGCGTCCGGTGCGGGGATCACGGGCTCGCTCACGGACGTTCCGATCCTGATTCGCCTCAGCCTCGGCAACTTCCAGTACTTCAACGATCTGAAGTCCGACGGTTCCGACATTCGCTTCGTCGCCTCCGACGACAAGACCCCGCTCAAATTCCATATCGAGCGCTTCGACGCGCAGTCGCAGCTCGCCTTCATTTGGGTGCGAGTGCCGCGCCTCACCGGCGGATCGAAGACGGACAAGATCTTCCTCTACTACGGCAACAAGAGCGCCCCGGCAGGCGCGGCGGACGCGCCGGGAACCTACGATGTGAATCAGGCGCTCGTCTATCACTTCGGCGCCCCGGCGGGGATGCCTCAGGATTCGACGGGCTACAAGAGCGAGCCGACGGCGTTCACGGCTCGGGTGAGCTCCGCCTCCCTCGTCGCGAGCGGCGCGACGTTCGCGGGGGGGCAGGTGATCTCGATCCCGGCCGGAGGCGCGATACGCCTCCTCGCGGGCAAGGGATTCACGCTTTCGGTCTGGGCCCGCATCGCCTCGGCGCAGTCGCAGGCATACATCGCCCAGCTCGCCGATCAGGGTCGGGAGCTCACCCTCGGAATCTCGGGCGCTCAGGCTTTCGTCCGCTACAACGACGGCTCGGGACCGCCCGTCGCGGTTCAACAGATGGGACAACTCACCACCGGCGAGTGGCACCACTTGGCCATGCGTATCGGCGATGGGCATCTGACTCTGCTCGTCGACGGCGCCGAAGCGGGGCAAGCCGACGCCCAGTCGCAGGAGATCGGGGGAATGCTCACGATCGGCGGGTCCGCCGCCGGCGACCACTACTTCAGCGGCGCGCTCGATGAGCTCGAGGTGTCGAATGTCGCGCGCAGCGCCGACTGGTTGAAGGCGGCCGCACGGAGCCAGGGCATGGTCGCGCCCGTCGTCGTGTATGGCGCCGATACCGAGAAGGAGGGTGGAAGCCAGTCCTACTTCGCGACGACCCTTCGGAACGTGACGGTCGACGGGTGGGTCGTCATCGGCATTCTTGCGTTCATGTTCACGATGGCCGTCATCATCATGGGCGCGAAGAGCGTATTCCTCACGCGCGTCGCGAGCGGCAACCGGCGGTTCCTGGCGGAGTTCGACAAGCTGGCGGGCGATCCGGCGGCTCTCGAGCGAAAACTTGGGTCGTCTGTCTCGGACGAGGAGGAATCCGGCGCGCTGGATGAGGGGGGCAGCTTCGGCGTCTCGACACTCTGGCCTCTATATCATCATGGGATGCGCGAGACCATGAAGCGCCTGGAGGGACAGGCCGCGGGGGCCGACCGCGTTCGCACGCTTTCGGCGCAGTCCATCGAGGCGATCCGCGCGAGCCTCGACGCCTCCCTCACGCGGCTGACGCAGCGGCTCAACGGCCAAATGGTCTGGCTCACCATTGCGATCGCGGGCGGACCCTTTCTCGGCCTGCTCGGGACAGTCATCGGCGTCATGATCACCTTTGCCGCCATCGCCGCCTCCGGGGACGTGAACGTCAATGCCATCGCGCCCGGAACGGCTGCCGCTCTCGTCGCGACCGTCGCGGGTCTCGGCGTGGCGATTCCGTGCCTCTTCGGCTACAACTATCTCAATACCCGGGTGAAGGAGATCACCGCGGACATGCGCGTGTTCGTGGACGAGTTCGTCGCGCGCATCGCCGAGACCTACTCCTGAAGGAGCCCCATGGCAGGCGCAGTCGGAGGCGAGAAGGACGTATATGACGAGATCAACGTCACGCCGATGCTCGACCTCGCTTACGTGCTACTCGTCATCTTCATCATCATGACCACGGCCACCGTACAGGGCATCAAGGTCGACCTGCCGAAGGCGAGCGCGCAGCCGAGCCTCGCGCAGAACAAGACGAAAGCGATCACCATCACGGCGGACGGCACGATCTATCTCGACACCTTTCCCGTCACGATGGCGGAGCTCGAGACCGATCTGCGTCAGTACAAGGCGGCGGACCCGGATCTGCCCGTGATCATCAAGGCGGACGCGGCCATCCAGTACCAGAGGGTCGTCGATGTTCTCGATCTGCTCGGCCGTCTCGATATCACGCAGCTCGGCCTCGTTACGCAGAAGCTCGTGAAGTAGAGCGTACACGTGGCCGCGAGGCGCAAAAAAAAGAAACGCTATTTCCCGGTCGCCATCGTCGCGCTCTGCGTCGTGACGATCGGCGTCGGGATGATCCTGCTGGTGCGTAATATCCTGAGCAGCCCGCCGAGCATCCCCAAGCAGGTCGTCCAGCAGATCCACATCGTCCGGCCTCCGCCTCCACCGCCCGATTTGCCGCCTCCTCCTCCCCCTCCTCCGGAGGAGAAGGTGGACATCCCTCAACCGCAGAAGCAGCCGGACCCGACTCCCTCGAATGAGCCTCCACCGGGCGACCAGCTCGGGCTCGACGCTCAGGGCGGGTCGGGAGGTGACGCGTTCGGGTTGGTCGGACGCCCGGGCGGCCGGGATCTCCTCGCCACCGGCGGTAACGCCGTGGCGTGGTACGCGGGCGTGATCAAAGGCGACATCCTCAGCGCTCTCCAGGACGACCCCGACATCCGCAAGGGCTCTTACACGGTCAGTGTGCGGTTATGGGTGCGCGACGACGGCACCGTCTCGCGCTTCAGTGTTTTGCAGTCGACCGGGAACCGCGATCGCGACAAGGCGCTCGCGCACGCGTTCTCGCAAATCACGCGTATCTCCCAGCCTCCGCCGGCCGGAACGCCCGAGCCGATCACTCTGGAGATCCAGGCGCGCGGGTAAGCTCTGCGTCAAGCACGGGGTCCAATCGTATGGCCCCCTCCAAGAAGGTGAGCGCCAGCCACGCGATGCCCCCCTCATCGGCGAGCAGGCCTGCTGCGAGCCACACACTTGCTGACTGAGGCGCGATGCGGAGCGCGTCGCAGTGACGCTGCAGCGCCTTCATTGAGAGTTTCGGGGCTCTTGCCCGCCCCGGCGTGATTCGGGTGGGCTGCCAGCCCCACCGGCCTCTCCCCGCTCCTTGTACGCGCGCGCGAGCGCAGACCAGACGGACGGATCGTTCCGACCGTGCGCGGATGCTATGCCGCACGAATGACCATGCTGCGACGACTCGGATTCGAGCAGTCGCGACCCGCGTGTCTCTTTGAACCGCGACGAGCGGACGCTCGTCGAGCGTTCGTGACGTACTGTCCGGATACAACTGGTACAGACGTCATATAAACGAAAGAGTGTTGCAATACTACATAACTACCGTTCACGTGTAGCCAGAGCAACGAGCCGACCACAAACGCACGACGGGGAGGGCACAGCAGCCGTGATCGAAAGTCGCAAACGGGCGATGTCGGTCCGCATGAGCGGGACGGACATCCGCAAGGTGAAGAAGATCGCGCAGCGCCTGGGGGTGAGGGACTCGGAGGTCATCCGCTTCGCCGTCAAATGCATGTTGACGCGGCTCGGGCCGTTCTACGACCCCGGGGTCGGCGGGCGAAGCCTCGTCCCGGTGTTCGTCGAATCGGGAGCCGAATTGCTGCGGTTCTTCGAGCTGGATGCCGTGCGGCTCGACGCGATCATCAACAACGGAGTCGAGGCGGCAAAGCGTGTCGATCGGGACGACATCGCGCTTCTTGCCCTGACCGGCGGGCAGGAGGCGTACGCGGCGCTGATGCTGAGCGAGCTCAACCGCGACGAGCGCAGCCGCTCGTCCGTGGGCGAGCTGTCGGCGTCGCTGCGCCAGTATCTCTACGACAAGTACGTTTACCGGGGGAATTCGGACGGGCAAATCGACGGCGGCCAAGAACCGCCCGCGGAGCCCGCACAACTTGCTTTAGCAGGAGGCCATCATGACTGACCAATCGAGTAAGACATGCGGTAGAGCATCGCGGGCCGCGCGGCTCGCGTATCGGGTAGGCACGGCGGCCGCGCTTGTCGTGTGGGCCCTGGGGTCGGCTCACGCGGCGAGGGCGGACACCCTGCTGACCTCGCCGACCGAGCTGTTCACCGGAAGCAGCGCGCAGGGCTATGCCGTGAACGTGCCGGGCCCGGGTGAGCTCTTCGTCAGCCTCTCGGACATCTCCTATGCGCCGGGCGTTCAAGGCGATCTGACGTATCTTCTGACGGAAGGCTCCCAGGTGCTGCAGTCGATCGTCAACACGAACGCGCCGCAAACGATCTTTTCGCCGCTTTTCGTGGGCAGCGCGGGTACGCTCTATGCCTTCATCGCGGCCGAGGCGACCGGACCGGTGGGCACGGGGCTGTACTCGTTCGACGTGCTGTTCAGACCGGATCCCTCGCCGGTTCCCTTGCCGCCGAGCGTCTGGCTGCTGCTCGGAGGCCTGGCCGCCATCGGTGGAATGATGCGTTATGGGATGCCGCGCCTGCGCACATTCAACCCCGTGAGCGCTTGACGGGCTCGCCGCCCTCTCACCTCTCCGCCCCGCCGGATCCCGACTGCAGTTCGGACTGGACTGGACTGGATTGGACTGGACTGGACCGGAGCGGAGGGTGAGAGGCGGGATCGGCTTCGCCGGGCGGATCCCAACGCAAAGAAAGCGTCACGTACGCCACCTAGTATGACAAGCGTAGGCAGAACGTCGCGCATCCGAGCGATGACGGATGGCGACCGACTCGCGCGTTGGACGACCGAAATACAATGCATCGAGCAGCTCTCTCCATCCTCGTCATGGGCCTTGCGGCCGCGGGCCTCGCCCATGGGAAGGACTCCGCCGGACTGCCTCAGCCCGGGGGAGCGAAGTCGGATGCCGTCGCGGCCAGTCCGAACTCGGCGGAATACGAGGTTCAGCCGGGCGACATCCTGACGATCACGGTCTGGAAGGAGCAGGACCTCACGGGCGATGTGCTCGTGCGCCCCGACGGCGGACTCTCGTTCCCGCTCGTGGGGGATCTCATCGCAAGCGGCAAGACCGTGACCGCGCTGCGAAAGGAAGTGGTGCAGCGCTTGCAGCGCTACTTGCCGAACCCCGTGGTGACGGTCGCCGTCAAGCAGATCGGCGGCAACGCGATCTACGTCGTCGGGAAGGTCCAGCGTCCGGGCGAGTTCCCCTTCACGCGGGCGCTGGATGTGATGCAGGCGCTGAGTCTCGCCGGCGGGACGACGCCTTATGCGGCCCTCAACAGTATCGTCATCCTGCGCCGCGAAAATGGCAGGCAGGAGGCGATTCGATTTCGGTACTCGGAAGTCGCACATGGGAAAGACCTTTCACAAAACATCTTGCTCCAGTCCGGCGATACCGTCGTCGTGCCGTGAGTGAGCCCGGGGGTGAATCGAATGACCCGCGCGACATGCCATGCCGCCCTGGGGCTCGGGTGCATGGCGACCGCGGCTGCGCCGCCGGCACACGCCGCGGAGTGGTCTTTGGCGCCTACGCTGACGGTGGGGATCGACAACGACAGCAACCGTCTGCTCATCCCGGATGCGACAGCCGATCAGAGCTGGTGGCTGTTCTCGAACGTGCAGCTCCAGCGCGCGACCGACACGACGCAGCTCTCGATCACGCCCCAGGTGCGCTGGCAGCACTTCGACAGCGAGGCGCTCGGCGACATCGTCGATCGAGACCTGAGCGGCGCGTTCAGCTGGACACAGGAACGAGGGAGCTTCAGCCTCTCGGCTGCCACGCTCGACGACAGCACGGTGACCACCGAGCTCACGGAAACGGGAATCGCAAGCGGCGACAGCCATCGCCGGACGGAGGAGGCCTCCGTCTCCGAGAGCTTTGATGAGACCGAGCGGAGCGCGCTCGTCTTGCAGGCCGGATACACGGACGTGAGCTACTACGGGACGCTGACGGGAGAGCTGGGGTTGCTCGAGGGCTACCGCTATCCGACCGCTTCCGTCGGCGAGCGCTTCTTTCTCTCCAGCCAGACGAGTCTCACCGCGAGCGCGTTCGCGGACGAGCTGCTCGCTCGAATCTCCGTCAACGACAGCCGCGAGACCGGCGGCCAGCTCGAGCTGACTCACACGTTCTCCGATAGCACGCAGATCGACGTGTCCGCGGGCGCGAGCGCCCGCACGCTGCGCACGGAGATCGTCTCGAACCAGGGCTTCTCGCTCGGCAGCGAGAGCAGCACGGGCACGGTCGCTTCGGCGGACATCACTCACGCGGTGGAGCTCGGAAAGATCACGCTCAGCTATTCGCGGCAGCTCGTGCCTTACGGCACCGGAGTGCTGGCCGAGCGCCAGCAGTACCAGCTCTTGGGTGCGTACCATCTCACCGAGAAGGTGGGGCTCGATGCGTCCGTCCTGCGCAGCGTGAACAATCAATCGATCGTGCTGCTCGGCTTGGGCCGCCGCAGCTATACCGGCACCACGCTCGGGCTCGACTGGCGGCCGCTCGATGCCTGGAAGCTGCGCGCCGAGGCGGACACGATGCAGTCGCAGACGATCGGTACCGTCAGCCTTCCGGTGAGCGGGTGGCGGGTGGCCCTCACGCTCACGTGGGCGCCGCCTTATCCATATGCGCGATCCTTCTGAGCGGACCATGAGCACTTCGGAGAAGCCCCGGGAGCTGCGCGATCATTTCGCCGTTGTGGTGAGGCGCCGCAAGGCGCTCTCCGTGACGCTGGCGACCGGGATCGTCGTGACGATCCTGCTCGCAGTGCTGCTGCCCCCGCACTACCGGTCGGCGGGCACGGTGCTCATCGAGCAGCAGGAGATACCGGCGAATCTCGTGCAATCCACGGTCACCTCCTTCGCCGACGAGCGGGTGCAGATCATCAGCCAGCGGGTCATGACGACCCAGACGCTGCTCGACATCATCACGCGCTACAACCTGTATCCGCGCGAGCGCGAGAAGGAGACGCGCGAGGAGCTGCTCAACCGCATGCGCAAAGACGTCGGCCTGAAGATGATCAGCGCCGATGTGATCGACCCGCGCGACGGGCGTCCCACCTCGGCGACGATCGCCTTCGAGGTGTCCTACACCAGCCGCTCGCCGGATCTCGCCGCCAAGGTCGCCAACGAGCTGGTGACGCTCTATCTCAACGAGAATCTCACCAACCGGACCCAGATCGCGGAGCAGGCCACGGATTTCCTCCGGTCGGAGGGCGACCGCATCAACAAGCAGATCGTCGCCCTCGAGGCGAAGCTCGAGAAATTCAAGCAGGAGAACTACGAGCGGCTGCCGAGCCTCACGCAGCTCAATATGCAGCTGCTCGACCGCGACGAGCAGCAGCTGCTGGTTGCAGAGGAGAAGGAGACCTCGCTCGAGCAGCAGCGTGTCTTCCTCGAGGCTCAGCTCGCGCAGCTCAAGCCGGACGCCGCCATCTTTTCGGACACGGGCGAGCGCATCCTCTCGGCACGGGACCGGTTGAAGATGTTGCGTTCCCAGCTCGCGGCGGCGCGCGCGAAGTACGCTGCGGACTATCCCGACGTCGTGACCCTTCAACGCGAGGTGGCAGGACTAGAGCGAGAGGTCGGTGATTCTCCGAGCATCACGAACGATTTACAGCGCGAGCTGGAGGATGCGCGCTCGCAGCTTGCCGAGGCGCGCAAGCACTATGCGCCCGATCATCCCGATGTTGTGCGCCTACAGCGCGAAGTGACGTCTTTGCAGGCGCAGCTCGCTGCGAGCACCCGAGCCGATGCATCGGGGGCGTCGTCCACCACGGCCTCGGGACCCGCTGCGGTGGCAGGCCCCGAGATCACGCCGACGCAGGCGGACAATCCGGCGTACGTGCAGATCAGGGCGCAACTGTCCGCCACCCTCGACGACCTCAAGGCCCAGAACGACGAGATCGCGAAGTTGCGCGCCGAGGCGGATGGCTACCAGCGCGATCTGAGCCTCGCTCCGGCGGTGGCCAAGGAGTACGACGACCTGACGCGCGAGTACGACAACGCGCAGGCGCAATACCAGCAAATCCGCGCCAAGCAGTTGCAAGCGCGGACGGCCCAGGATCTCGAGACGGACCGAGAGGGCGAGCGTTTCACGCTCATCGATCCGCCCCTGCCTCCAGAGGAGCCGGTCAGCCCCAATCGCAAGCTCATCTTGGCGGCCGGCCTCATCCTGAGCGCCGCGCTGGCGGCAGGGATGCTGTGGCTGCTCGAGAAGATCGATACGACGATCCGGACACGCGGCGATCTGCTGCAGCTCATCGGCGTGCCCCCGCTCGCTCTTGTGCCTTACATCGGGACGGAGAGGGAGCGCCGGCTCGCCCGGCGTCGCAGGCTGATCGCGGCGGGCGGCGCCACCGCATCGTTCTGCGTGGCGCTCCTGCTCATCCATCTGTTCTACCGGCCGCTCGATGTTCTCTGGTTCTCGCTCGCGCATCGACTGGGGTTTTGAGAGACGCATGGAAAGAATTCGGCAAGCGCTCGAGCTCGCGAGGCGGCAGCGCAACGGCTTCAGCGAGAGCGACCAGGCCGCTGCGGAGCGCGTCGCGGTCAGGCGCGAGTTCACTCCTGCGCCGATGGACCCCACTTCGCGCGTGCCGGTGGACTGGGAGGAGCTGCGCGAGCGGCGGATCGTGCCCTGGAACGACACGCGCTCCGCGGTGCATGCGTATCGCATGCTGCGCACACAGGTTCTTCAGCGCGCGCGCGCCCACAGCCTCTCGACGCTCGGCGTCATCAGCGCCGCTCGCGGGGAAGGGAAGACTCTCACGGCCATCAATCTCGCGCTGAGCCTCGCCGCGGAGCCCAATCAGGCCGTCCTGCTGATCGACCTCGATCTGCGCCGGCCGTCCGTCAGCCGCACTCTCGGACTGCCGCTCGACCGCGGGCTCGAAGCGTGGTTTGCGGGCACCGCTCGTATCGAGGAGCTCTGGCGCGGCATCGAAGGCGTGGACCGGTTGTTCGTGCTCCCGACGCTCACTCCCGTGCCGCAGAGCTCGGAAGCGCTCGCCCAGCAAGCGACGCGGCGCATGCTCGCCGATCTGAAGGAGCGCGATCCGGGCCGGCTGCTCATCGTGGATCTGCCGCCGGCGCTCCTTTGCGACGACGCGCTGACGGTGGCGCCGCAGCTCGATGCAGTCGTGCTCGTCGTGACCGAAGGGAGAACGCGACGCGAGGACGTGAGCCGCGTCCTCGAGCTGCTGGGCAACACCCGGGTCATCGGCACGGTGCTCAACCGCTCCTCGGAATCCGAGCGGCGCGCGTATTGAGAACCCGCGCATCGAGACGAAGAGACGGCGAGACCCGAGTTCATGTACGAGCGCTACTACAGTCTGCGGGAGAAGCCCTTCGCTCTGGCGCCGGATCCCGCCTATCTGTACCTGAGCCACCACCACCGGCACGCGCTCACGATGCTCGAATACGCGATCTCGCAGGCGGCGGGGTTCGCCGTGATCACGGGCGAGGTCGGCTGCGGTAAGACGACGGTCGTGCAGCGCTTTCTCGAGGCGGCCCCGCAGGCGCTGAGCATAGGCTTTCTCACCCACATCCACGCCGGCATCGGACCGCTGCTGCCCTGGGTCGTACAGTCTCTCGGCATGGACGCGGGATCGGCCGCCTCGAGCGAGCTGCATCGGCACTTCACGACCTTTCTCGAGCGGAAATTCACGGAAGGATGCCGCGCCCTGCTGGTCATCGATGAGGCGCAGAACCTTTCCATCGGCGCGCTGGAGGAGCTGCGTGTCCTCTCGAACCTCAACGCCGGCAAGGATCTGCTGCTGCAGACGATCCTCGTCGGCCAGCCCGAGCTGCGGACCACGCTGAGCTGGCCCGAAATGAGACAGTTCGCCCAGCGCATCGTGGTGGACTATCACCTCAGGGCGCTCGAGCTCGAGGAAACCCATGCCTATGTCGCTCACCGCCTGAGCGTGGCAGGCGGCGATCCCGCGCTGATCACGCCGACGGCGGTCGAGCGCGTGCACGAATGCACGGAAGGCGTGCCGCGGCTCGTCAACATCGTATGCGACACGGCGCTCGTCTACGGGTTTGCCGACCAGCGGCCGTTCGTGGATGTCGAGCTCATCGAGCAGGTTTTGAGCGATCGAGCAGCCGGAGTGCTGCCGCTCAAGACGTCGGGGCCGATCGCCGCCGCCTCGGCGCTCGGGGGCTAGCCGTGCCGTGTGGTCGACGAGCGCGCTTGGGTGGCGCGCCATGGCGAGGGCTCGTCTTGCTCGCATTAACGGCCGTTGCCGTGTCTTCACGCCCGCTCCATGCCGCGGGATTCGGTGCGGCCGAGCTCGGCGTCATCGTGAACGACGCCGACCCCTTGAGCGTTCGGATCGCAAGTTTCTACCGCGCGCGGCGGCGAATACCTGCGGCAAACATCGTGCACGTGCGGCTGCCGCCCGGTCCTCTCCTCACGGCAGGGCAGTTCGCGCGCATCAAGCGGCGCGCAGACGCGCAGACGCCGGCCCGCGTCCAAGCCTATGCGCTCGCGTGGACCGAGCCCTACCGGGTCGGGTGCATGTCCGTCACCAGCGCATTCGCGTTCGGATTCGATCCGCGGATGTGCGCGCACGGGTGCAGTCCGACGCCCGTGAGCCCCTATTTCGATTCCAACAGCCGCCGGCCGTACAGCGACTTTCACATTCGTCCGGCGATGATGCTGGCGGCTCGCGACTTCGCCAGGGCAAAGGCGCTCATCGACAGGGGAGTCGCCGCCGACGGCAGCTCGCCGCTCGGCACGGCCTATCTGCTCGACACGAGCGACAAGATACGTGACGTGCGCGCGCCGACATACGCCTTTGCGAGCTTCGCGGCCGGCATGCGTGTGCAGGTGCAGATTCTCCACGCCGACGTGCTGCGCAATCGATCCGACGTCCTGTTCTACTTCACAGGCCTGCCGCGAGTCGCCGACCTCGGCACGCTTCACTTTCTCCCCGGGGCGATCGCCGATCATCTGACCTCGTTCGGCGGCGAGCTCTCCGGCTCGCATCAGATGAGCAGTCTCGCGTGGCTCGAGGCCGGAGCGACCGGCAGCTACGGAACCGTCGTCGAGCCTTGCAACTTTCCGGCGAAGTTTCCGTCGGTTCCCATCGTCATGCGGCGCTATCTCGCGGGCGAGACGCTCATCGAGGCCTACTGGAAGAGCGTGGCCGAGCCGTCGCAAGGCGTGTTCATCGGCGAGCCCCTCGCGAGACCGTTCCGGCCCCACGCCGGCGCGCAGCATGTCGTCTACCCGAGCTCCGGAGCCCACCGAGATGACCTCGGCCGTGCAACCCGCTGATGAGCGCGTGCGGGCCGAGCCTCCGCGGGCCGAGCCTCCGCGGCCCGAGCCTCCGCGGCCCGAGCCTCCCCGGCCCGACCCCCGGCGGCCGCTGCGCATCCTGCAAGTCGTCGCCACCTACTATCCCGCCGTTCGTTACGGCGGCCCGATCCGCTCGGTGCACGGGCTATCAACCGCTCTCGCGCGTCGCGGGCACGAGGTCCACGTGTACACGACCAGCATGGACGGGGACCGAGATCTCGATGTGCCGCTCGACCGGCCGGTCGATCTCGACGGCGTGGCCGTTCACTACTTCCCAGTGCCGGCATTCCGCAGGCTCTACTGGTCGCCCCTGCTTGGCCGGCGGTTGCGGGAGTCGATCGGGGACTTCGACGTGGTGCACATTCAGGCCGTGTTCCTATGGCCCATGCGCGCGGCTGCGCGCGCCGCGGCCCATGCTGGTGTGCCTTACGTCGTGTCGCCGCGCGGGATGCTGATCCGCGACGCCATCCGGGGCAAGAGCCGCTGGGTCAAGACCGCGTGGATCCAGCTCGTCGAGCGCCATACCTTGGCTCGAGCCGCAGGACTGCATGTGACGGCGGAAGTCGAGAGCACGGAGCTCGCCTCGCTCGGCTTGCCGGTACCCGAGGCGGTCATGGAAATTCCGAACGGAATCGAGTGGCCGGAAAGGCATGTGGAGTTGGCCGAGACGCCCTTCTGCCGCCTGCCGCAACGTTTCGCCTTGTTTCTCGGCCGAATCAGCTGGGTAAAAGGCTTGGACCGGCTGATTGCGGCCTGGCAATGGATTCGCGACGTTCCACTCGCGATCGCCGGCAACGACGATGAAGGCTATCGCCCCAAGCTCGAGGCGCTCGCGAGAAGTCTCAATATCAAGGACCGCATCTTGTTCCTCGGACCGGTCGACAACGCTCACAAATGGGCGCTGTACGAAGCCGCCGAGCTGCTCGTCCTGCCCTCCTACACGGAGAGCTTCGGCAATGTGGTCGCCGAAGCGATGGCGATGGCCTGCCCGGTCGTCGTGGCGCCGGAAGTGGGGATCGCGTCCCTGGTGTCGGCGGAGGGGGCCGGCGTCGTGACGAGCTGCGAGCCGCCGCGGCTCGCCGCGACCGTCGGCGCACTTTTGGCGGATCCCGCGCGCCGCCGGGATCTGGGCCGGCGCGGCCGCGAGGCGGCGCAGGCGAGACTGTCGTGGACGGGTGTCGCGGAGCGCATGGAGGATCTGTACGGCCGCATCGTGCGCAAATCGTAGCTGGGCACCTCGCCGATCCGCATCATTGAAGTGTCACATTCGCTCCCTAGATTGAGCCTCCCGGGCGTGAGCGAAGCGAAGACCAGTGCCCCCGCAAGCCTCTTCCGTCGGCGGGTCGCACAAATGGCCGTTCCGCTTCGAGATCCTCGACGGGCTGCGCGGGCTCGCAGCGCTCACGGTCGTCGCGCATCACCTGCTGATCGTGAGGATCGGCGACTACGCCGTGATGCTGTTCTTCGTCATCAGCGGCTATTGCATCACGGCGTCGGCGGAAACCTGCCGCCTCAAGGCGTTGACGTTCCGCGCATTCATGTGGCGCCGGGCGCGGCGCATCTATCCGCCGTACTTCTTTGCGATCCTGTTTTATGCGCTGACCCGAGTCGGCAAGCTGCTGGCCGGCGGGCACGACGATCTTGCTCGGTCGTGGGACGTTTGGGTGCAGAATCTCACGTTGACTCAGTGGGTGTCGCTGCCGTTCCATCCCGTTGCGGATGCGCCGCAAAACCGGAAGCTCCTCGTCGCCGCATTCTGGTCGCTCAATTACGAGGAGCAGTTCTACCTCGTCGTCGCAATCGCCCTGCTGCTCGCCGTCCGTTACCGAATTCCGATGATCGGGACGGTGCTCATCCTCGCGGCCGCCGGACTGGTCTGGAATTGTGCGGTACCCGGTGGATGGGTCACGGGGTTCTTCCTCGAGTACTGGGTGCACTTCTCTCTCGGTGCGATCCTCTTCTATGTGCTTTGCGTATTCCCGGCGCGCTCCGTGCGCGTCTCGTTCGTCGCTGCGGTGACCGCGCTTTTGGCCTATTGCCTGCTGCACATCCTGCCGTGGCATCCGGAATTCGAGCTGGAGCGGCGCGCGTACGTGGAGCTCGCCGTCGTATCCGGCTTCACACTCGCGCTCTTCTTCATTCGTCCGGCGAGCGCCTGGATTGCCCGCCGCGCTCTTTGGCGTCCGATTGCCGGGCTCGGCACGATTTCCTACAGCCTCTACCTGATCCATCAATTCAATCTGACGCTGGTCCGGTCGGCCATCGACCGCATCGCTCGATTCGCGCCGGAGCCCGTGCGGCTCGCCTTGATGCTCGGGCTTCTTCTCTCGATCGGAGTGCTTTTCTGGTATTGCTGCGAGAGTCCGTTCCTCAACCGCCCGATTTCCCAGGGAGTCCCGTCGAGCGGAGCGCCGCCGAAGCCGGCCTCCGCAGACGCACTCTCTTTGAGCTCACAGTGATGCTATACGGGGTCGCGAACGGCGGGTGGGATCTTGCCCGAGGCGCTCGTCGAGCGGACCTCCTCCGCGATGGCGCGAAAATTCAAGAGCGTCGAGGCGACCACTCGGGCGTGCGTCCATCGTCCGCGCACGGTGTGCCGAAGAAGCTCGACGGCGAGCGCGCGCCGGACCGCAGCCAGGCGTTCCGGAAAGAACCGCGTCGCGAAGCGGATGCGGTTGCGGTAATAGAAGTGGGCGGTAAATGCCGGCAAGACCTTCGAGCTGGTCGCCCCGGACTTGTGAAAGACATGGCTGTCTGCGGCGTACGCCCAGGCGAAGCGGTTGCGGCCCCGGATAGCCCAGTCGATCTCCTCGAAATAGAGAAAATAATCCTCCTGCATCAGCCCCACCTCCTGGATGAACCGGCGGGACACCAGCATCGAAGCTCCCACGACGTAGAACATGTCGCGCTCGACGGGCGCGGCGTCGAGCGGCACTTGGTCGAGATGAATTGCCGCACCGATGTGGCGGCTCGCCAGGCTCGCCGCGTCGAAGCGTGCGCCGCCGAGAGCTTGCACGATATCCGGCTGGTCGTAGTAGCGGAGGGTCGAGCCGACCATGCCCACTCGAGGCTCGCGCTCCGCGCGGTGCACCAGGGCGCGGAGCGCGTCGCGATGCGCGACCGTGTCGGTGTTGAGCAGCCAGAAGAAGCGGAATGCGTCGAGGCCCGCGGCTCGTATGCCGACGTTGCAGCCGCCCGCGAATCCGCGATTGCTTCCCGAGCGAATGAGCGTCAGGCGGCAGCCCTCCGCAGCCCGAGGGAGCGCCTCCTCGGGCCGCTCGAGTACTCGTAGCGGAATCGGGGCCACACCGGCATGCGCGACTCCATCATGCTTGCGCCACTCATCCCGCGTGCGGGGCTGCGCCGACCACGCGCGGATGTTCTCTACGGACTGATCGCTCGAGTCGTTGTCCACCAGGAAGATGTGAAAATTGGAGTGGGTCTGTCCGAGGACCGAGCTCACGCATTCGATCGCATCGCGCCAGCCGTTCCAGTTGACGAGAACGACGGCGACGGCCGCCTCGCTTGCCGAATCGCGCAGCTCGGTCATTCCGGGCCTTCTCCGCGGCTCTCCGATAGGGATCCGCGGCCTTGAACGCCACGCTGACCCGCCTCTTGCGCCGGCCTCTCGTGGGCGATGCGCTCTCGCTCTACGCGGTGCAAGGGCTCAACTTCCTGGTGCCGCTGCTGCTTCTGCCTTATCTGCTGCGCGTTCTGAGCCCTCAGGGCTACGGCGCAGTCGTATTCGCTCAATCGCTGATCGGCTATGGCGTCATTCTCACGGAGTTCGGTTTCAACTTGACGGCAGCCCGCGACATCTCCGTCGCCCGCGGAGATCCAGGAGCGATCGCCCGGGTCTATTGGACGACGACGGCGGCCAAGTTGGGGCTGCTGCTCGTGAGCGGTTGCCTCCTCGGTATCGTCGCAGCGCTGGTCCCGGCGTTCAGAAGTGAGTGGCCGCTCGTCGCGGCGAGCGGCCTCCTGCTCGCGGGAAATGTCGCGCTTCCCCAGTGGTACTTCCAGGGCGAGGAGAGGCTGCGCGACATTGCCATCGTGCAGGCGGTGTCGAAATGCCTCGTGAGCGCAAGTGCGGTCCTCCTCGTTCGATCGCCCCGCGACACGTTCGCCGCGGCGCTCATTCTCTCCTCGCCGCAGCTGATCGGGGCCGGCGTGGCCGTCTGCCTGCGCAAGCGGATCGCACCGGCTCAGTTCTACCTTCCCACGCTCGAGGACCTTGCCGGGGCGCTGCGCCGCAGCGCGCATTTGTTCCTCGCGATCGTGTCGACGACGCTGTACCTCGATACGAACACGCTGATCCTCGGGCTGGTCTGCGGGCACCGCGAAGTGGCCCTGTACAGCGTGGCGAACCGGCTCGTTTCCGCCACGCGCATGGTGTCGATCCCGATCACGCAGGCCGTGTTTCCGCGCGCGAGCTATCTCTTCGCGACGCAGCGGGAGCAAGCCTGGGAGTTGATGAGACGTCTCGCGCGACTCCTTTTTCCGGTGGTTGGACTCGCCTGTCTGGCGCTCGCATTGTTCGCGCCGCCCATCGTCAAGATCGTGGGAGGCGCATCGTACGCGGATGCCGCATGGGTCGTGCGCATCATGGCGCCCGTTCCGCTCTTCGTGGTCACGGCGACTCTCCTGTCGCAAACGATCATGGTGAATATCGGGCTCGCCAAGCCGCTCGCCCGCATTTACCTGACCGTGGGTGCCGTGAATCTCGCCATTCTGCCTGCGCTCGCGGCGCGATTCGGCGCGGACGGCGCGGCGGCCTGTCTCTCGACGGCCGAGGCGCTCGGGCCGTTGCTCATGATCTGGACGCTCGCTCGGCACAAGGATGCGCTCGGGTATCGGTGAGGTCCGATCTCGGCGCGTGCCGCTCATCGTGACTTGCACTCGCACGAGGCCGCCTTGCCGGAGGAGCAGACTCGCAGCGTACCGGTACCGTCATCCTGCAGCCGGACGCTCACACGCTCGCATCGATTCCCCTCGAGCACGGCGTCTCGAACATTGCCTGGACCTTCCAGGCGAATTGCGGCCCGGCTCCGCTGCTGTTGATGGCACGTGGCGCGGGGCAGGGGGCCGTCCTCGTCGAGAATCACATTTTGAAAGATGAGAGGGTTCTGCACCATCGGCCAGCGGCCGGGAGGCGGACCGGACGATCCGGCGTGCGCGAATTCGATCGCGCCGCCTCGCTGGCCGTCGGCCCGCGAGAGGGTGTTGTGTGCGATGACCGTTCCAAAGCCCAGCACGGGAGGCGGTGCATCCGGGGTCGGCGTGGCGAGGAAATAGCCGCGGATGCCCGACCAGCTGCAATCGGATGACCAGTCGTACTCCCCATCGATGAGGTTGTTTCGAATCTCGAGTCCCATCGACAAGGACGCACCGCCGGTGCACCGAGGGCAGGACGCCGTGTGGGCGCTATAGCCCTGGAGGAACTCGATTCCGTCGGTATCGTACTGCCGGTTTGCATCGATCATCGAGTCCGCGACGGGTGTCCAAAAGCCGATCACGCCACCCTTGCGATAGTTGCGGTTCGACTTGCGGCAGGGAGGACTTGTCTGAGTCACCGTGTTGGCGACGACATAGACCTGCCAGTACTGGCGCAGGACGATCGCGCGACTGCGAGCGCGCAGCGGGATCACATCCCACCTTGGCGCGAGCCGGAACGTGACGGCGTGCGTCCTGGGATCCACGACGTAGCTCACGATCCGGCGGCTCTGTCCGATCCCGGGACCGTCGACGATCGAGATCCAATGACCGACGTAATAAGTCTCGGGAATCGCGTGCCCGAACTGGCGCTGCAGGAGAGGACCCGGAACGGTGATCGAGTCCGGCCCTGCCGCTTCGACCGACTGGGCAACGTCAAATCCGAACGTGTCCCGATTCCCATCGAAGGATATGGCCTCGCCATCGCCCGCTTTGTCTCCCGGACAGCTGATGGAGTTCTCGGAGACCAGCAGCTCCTCCCCGTTGTCGGCGAGATTCCAGAAGAAGCCCGCCCGCCAGCCGCGCGCATCTCGCGGGTCCTGCAAGCCTTCGGTGCTCGTTCCATCGACGAGGTTGTCGCTGAAGTCGACCCGACGTGACGCTCCCAACTGAGTCGCGATCGTGCCCTGATATTTGGCGACGTCGAGGTAGCTTCCGGGAACGAAGCGATTCGACCGGACGATCGAATCGTCGATGAGAAACGGCTCATCCGGCAGCGCGCCGCCTCCCGTGAGCAGCAGCGCATTGTCGTATGCGCCGAATTCGTCGCGAGTGATGAAAAGGTGACGAATGGGCTGGCCGCTGTCGACCACGGCGCGGCCGACGTGCACGAAGCTATCGCCGGAGATCACGATATCGTCCACATCGCCCCTCGCCGCACCGTGCGCGAGCGACGCGGACCGCGGCGCACCGAGGCGAATCACCGCTCTCGATTGATCCAATGACTGGAAGCGCTCGTCGTCCGCGAACGCGATGCCGACGATCGAGTTCTCGCCGGTGAGAGTGAGGAGGGGCCCCGTTCCCCCGGTGGACTCGCGATGGCGGACGATCAGAGTGGATGCGGAGCCTGCTCCCCGCAGCCCGACGCCTCGAGCCAACAGAAACCCGGTCCCCCGCAGTCCGCTCGGCAGTTGCGCGGTGGACACCTCCCATCGTCCAGCCGGCACCTCTACGAGACCTCCTCCAGCCTGCTGCGCGGCCGCGAACGCGCGCAGAAAGCAGCCGGTATCATCGGCGCCGTCGTTTGCCCGGCAGGACCCGAATCGCGCTTCCGAGACGGCGAAGACCGGTCGCTGGGCCGGATCCGGCCGTACCTCGAGCCGCTGGCCTGTCACCGTCGTCCAGCTTCGTCCATCGCGGCTCACCGAGACGGAATACATTCCGGGGACCAGGCGGGGCGGCAAGCGTGCCTGCGAGACGACTCGCTGCATCTCCGCGGCCTCGCTGCCGGAGCCAGGTGCGCCGCCCGCAGGATGCGCGCTGCCGGTGAGGGGGCTGGTGGGGGCGCCTGCGGGGGCGCTGGCGGGGGCGCCGAGCACATAATAAGTCGCGGGGCCGGCGAGCCGGATCCATAGCCCCGCACGGCCGGGCCCTGCATTTCCGGCGGGCTCGAGGTTCCGCCCAACAACGCGAATCTGCCGGCCCAGCGCGGCAAAATCAGCGGTGGAATAGACGAAGGCAGGGGTGATCCAGAGAGGCCGCAGGTCATTGATCGACACGGGCGCGCTCCACGCCCCCGCGGCGTCGACCACCCAGAGCCTGTACGGCCGGTTCTGCACGAGGGTTGGAGGCAACTGCACCGTGATGGCGTAAGGCGGGTTTCCCACCTTCAGGATCGGCGCCGTGCCCGACGATGCATTATCCAGCGCCGGCACCCGAGCGGGATGCCCGCTGGGTGCGTCCGAGAAGTCGAGCGCTTCGTACACGACGCGGTCCGTCGGCTGGAATCCCGTGCCCGCGATCATCAGGAGGCCTCCCGGGTCGCCGCGGACCGGCGACTGGTAATCGGCGGTACGAAGGATCTCGGGCGCGGCGGCCGACGTTCGGCCTGGACAATACACGGCGAGCGCAGCGACCGCCGCGAGAGCCAAGACCTTGCGCCTTCGTCCGTCAGCCATGTGCGCCGGGCAGCCTTCTGCACGAAAGCGCCAGTTCAACAACAAACACATTTCGCGGTGATGACAACGGGTCGGCGACGTGGCCAGGAGGTGCCGGCGGCGGCCGCCGGCCAGGAGGCACCGGCCACGGCCGCGGGACGCGAGCGAGCGGCTCCTCGTTGCAAAAGCGTCATACGCGGCCTTTATCCTGAACGGCCGCCGTGCCACGAATGCGCCGGCCCGCCGCCGGTCGAAGGCAGCCGCTGAATGACCGAGTTTCTCACGAAAAATCGGGGGGGGATCTACGCGCTCGCAAACGTAGCATTCCTGCTCGCCGTGGCGCTCGCCTCGGCGGTGCATGGCGACACTGGTGTCAACGTCTTCTACATGTGCCTGCTGTTCGCGCTTTGCTCGGGCCCCCTTCTGTTGCTCGACTGCTTGAATGGCCGCTACATCCTGCTCGCGATCTTGATGGCCTTCTTCTTCCTGTTCTTCGGGATGCTGAGCTTCATCGATCTCGTTTTCGACGTCCCGGCCTCCATCCCCGGTGGGGACATGACCGAGGCCCAGTGGGGCATCCTCTGCGGAGGCGCGAGCCTGTGGATCGGTTATCTCGTTGGCGCGCGCCTGCCCGCAGCCAAGCTGGCCCGGTCGGCCGACGTGGACTGGCCCAGGAAGACAATTCTTTTCGTGGGCGCCGCGCTGTGGATCGTAGGGAGCATCACGACCGTTTACTTGCAGGTCTATATCTTTCAGCAGAAGACGATCGCGGCGACGCAGCACGGTCTCGCCGAGCTCAGCGCCGGAATGACATTCCTCATCATGCTGGCGAACCTGCTCGCGCCGCTCGGCACGCTCATTCTCTCCTACGGCTACGCGCGATCCCGCACTCTGTGGTGGCTCGGCGTCATCCTGTTCGTGCTCGCCGGGCAAATCGCCATCGCCTTCGTCACCGACATCCGCGGTCTCGCCCTGATGCCGGTTGCCATGGTCATCGTGGCCCTGACCCTCACGAGCAATAGGGTCCCGGTAACCTGGATCGTGGCGTCGATCATCGGGGCAGGGGTGATATTCCCCGTCCTGTCGGCGTATCGCGTCGTCGTGAGCGGTCAGCACGGCCTGTCGCGCGCGCAGGCGGCGGCGAATCTCGGCAAGGTGGTCGATATGGTTCTCGCTTACCGGGATAAGCTGAGCCAGAGCCCGCACGAAGGCGGGACCTCGCGTGAGGGAGGCCAGACGCTCTTCCAGCGAGCGTCGCTCGAGGCCAACGTGGAGCGTGCGTTCGAGCGCACCGGCGTCGACGTTCCTTTCCAGGACGGGCACACGCTGATCGAGATCCCGCTCGCCTTCATCCCGAGGCTGGTGTGGCCGGACAAGCCCGGAGTGCCGACCGGCCAGCTCTTCAATCACGAGTTCTTTCCGGGCGGATCTCCGGATACGTATATCTCGCCGTCCAGCCTCGGCGAGCTCTATTGGAATTTCGGCTGGCCGGGAATGCTCATCGGCCTCACGCTCATCGGCGCGCTGCTGGGATTCGTCGGGCGAAAGTGCGATCTGTCGGACCAGGTCTCCGTGACGCGGGTGCTCGTGCTGCTCGCCACCGTCTACTACCTCTGCTGGGGGTTCGAGGGTGCGATGGACGTGTCCTATGTCTCGTGGATGCGGTCCTTGGCGGCGATCGGCCTGTTTCATCAGCTCTTCGCACGGCGCATCCCGGCACCCGCCGCAACCGGCGTCGCGACGAGCGCTCGCTCCGAATCGAAGGCACTCGTGCCGATGACTCCGGCGATCGCCCGGTTTCCGAACGTCATGCGGTGAACCGGACCGTGCGACTCGGTACCACCGCCGTTCATTCACCGCGTTTCGCGACGTGCGAGGCGATGCCTCGAGGCCTGCAATCGATTCTTCCTTGGGCGATCGTGCTCGCGCTGGTCGTGATGGGCTGGTTCGTCTTCAGCTATGGGTACACCGAGGACGATGCCTACATTCACCTCGAATTCGCGCGTAGTCTCGCGGAGGGCCAGGGCTTCGCCTTCGATGGACTGATCACGAACGGCGATACGGCTCCGCTCTGGGTGCTGATTCTGGCTGGTGTCCATGCACTGGGACCCGGTTGGGTCGCAAGTGCAAAGCTCGCCTGCGCGGCCGGCCTGCTTGCCGCGGTGCTCGGCGTGTGGCGTCTGGCGGGCGATCTCGCCGAGGAGCCGTTGCGGCCACGCCCGCTTCGGCCGCTTGCGGTCAGCGCGGTGCTCGTGACCGTCATCAACCCTTACTTCGCTCACTGGTCGTTCTCCGGGATGGAGTCGGTCGCCGCCCTGGGCGTCAGCGTGTGGGCGATCTGGGCCATTTTCGCCGGAAAGCCAACCTGGCCGCGCCTGACGGCGGGGGCGCTGCTGCTCGGAGCGGGTCCGCTATTGCGCCCGGAGCTCCTGCTGCTCGGCGCCGTTGCCGCCCCGGCCATGCTTTGGCGAGCACGATTCATCGCGCGCTCCCGATCGAGCCCCATGCCCCTTGGCCGCATGGCCGCCCTGGCGGTTGTCGTGGCGCTTCCGGTCGTCGTGTGGTGCGTGTTCGCGACGCACACGTTTGGCTCGGTCATTCCCAATACCAACACCGCCAAGCGCGGCGGGACCCTGCTCGACCTCGCACCGCGATTGATGCTGGTCTACCTCGCCGGCTTTCCGGTGGGTCTCGGGCTGCTACCGCTCGCCGCCGTGCGCGCACTCGCAGGACGCCGGATTCCGCCGACGATACGCATGCTGCTTCTGTGGCCTGCGCTTTGCGCCGCGTTCTATCTGGCCGACCATACGCTCGTGCAGACGCGGTACTGCCTGCTCTCGATGCCGAGCCTCTGCATCGCCATACTGTGGCTGATCGACTCGAGCGGCCGCTCCGGGATCTTTCGCGCGTCCGTCGCCGCGATGTTGACCGTCTCGCTGGTCACGATCGGGCTCGCCGAGATCCCGCATCTCGAGAACAAGAAGATCGGCGATCGCGCCTTCTCCGAGCTCGCCGCCTATGTCCGGGAGCACGTTCCGCCCGATGCGCCCGTCGCGGTCTATGCGATCGGCCAGATCGCTTTCGAGAGCCGGCATTCGCTGGTGGACATCGGCGGCATCACACGTCCCGGCGTGATCCCTTACCTCGGCGACCCTCGTGCGAGGCTGCGCTGGGCCCAGGCGAACGGCGCTCGCTATTTCATCGGTGGCGCGCCGCCGGAATCCGGTGCCGTCCGGGTTTTTGCGACGCGCGTGCCGTACCTCGGATGGACGCTGCGGCCATCGCTGTACCGCGACACGCAGCCTCTCGCACTTTACAGGCTCCCTTGATCGGCGGCCGTCGCCCGGCTCGCCGATGACCGCGGAAGGAAGCGCTTCATGACCCCTCTGCGGCTCGCCGTCGTCTCGACCCATCCCATTCAATACCACGCGCCTCTGTTCAAAGCCCTCGCCGAGTCCCGAACGGTTCGTCCGCGGGTGTTCTTCACCTGGTCTCAGACTTCCGCCGCAGGCGTCGTCGATCCCGGATTCGGCAAGACCGTTGCCTGGGACATCCCGCTGCTCGAGGGCTACGAGCACGAGTTCGTGCCGAACGTCGCGCGCAGGCCCGGCACTGGACACTTCTGGGGACTGCGCAACCCGGACCTGACGCGAAGGATCGAGGGCTGGCGTGCCGACGCCGTGCTCGTGTTCGGCTGGAACTCGGCCTCCCATCTCGGCGTGATGCGCCATTTCAAGGGAAGGATCCCGGTGTTCTTTCGCGGCGACTCCACTCTTCTCGGAGGAGGGAGCGCGTGGCGGGCGAGGGTGCGCCGCACTGCCTTGAGCTGGGTTTATCGCCACATCGACATGGCGATCGCGGTCGGATCGAACAACAAGGAGTACTTCCGCTGGAGCGGCGTGCCGGAGGAGCGCATCGCGTTTGCGCCGCATGCGATCGATACGCAGCGCTTCTCGGACCCGGACGGGCAGAGCGCAGCGCGGGCCGCCCGATGGCGCATCGAGCTCGGCATTCCGCCCTCGGCTCGCGTGATTCTTTACGCCGGCAAGTTCACTCCCACCAAGAACCTGCCGCGGCTCGTGCAGGCGTTCTGCGGCGCCGGGATGCCCGGCCATCTCATCCTGGTCGGCAACGGCTTGCTCGAGGCGCAGCTGCGCTCGCTCGCGAGCGCAAGGCGGGATGTCCATTTTCTTCCATTTCAAAACCAGCAAGCGATGACGGCCGTTTACCGGCTGGGCAACGTGTTCACGCTGCCCTCGCTCGGAGAGACGTGGGGACTCGCGATCAACGAGGCGCTGGCGTGCGGCCGCCCGGTGATCGTCAGCAACCGGGTCGGCGGGACGCGCGACTTGGTGAAAGACGGCGTCAACGGGTGGATCTTCGAGGCCTCCCGCCTCGATCAGCTGACTGGAGCCGTTCGACGGGCGCTCATGTGCGAGCCGCAGACGCTCGACGCCATGGGAGAAGCCGCTCGCCGCACGAGCGCCGACTGGACCCTTGCGGCAGCGGCGGCGGGCATCGAGCGCGCCGTCCTCACGTTTTGTGCGAACGCGCCGATGACTCGGCCGGCGGCAGTCCGATGATGACGCTCGTGAGCCCGGATGATGACGCTCGTGAGCCCGGATGATGGCGCTCGTGAGCCCGGTCGTCCCGTTAACCTGGGTGTCACTTCGACGGGCCATGCTGTCGGGTGAATGAGCGCTCAGGTACCGCCCAGTCTCGTCATTTTTCGCATCGGGAGCATCGGCGACACGGTTGTCGCGCTGCCGTGCTTCCACGCGATCGCGCGCGCGTTTCCCCAGCATCGCCGCATCCTGCTCACCAACGCCATCCAGTCGACGACGGCTTCCAGCGTCGAGACGGTTCTCGAGGGTGCCGGGCTGATCGATGAGGCGCTGTATTTCCCGGTCGGAGCGGGAAAGTGGAGTCATTGCCTGGCGATCGCTCGAGAGCTGAGGCGCCTTGGACCCGAGGCGCTCGTCTATCTCACGCCGAGGCCGACGGCACTTCCCGTGTACCGCGATCTGCTTTTCTTTCGGGCCGCAGGTATCCGCAAGATCCTCGGTGCCCCGACGAGCGTGCGGGCTCGGGTGGGCTCCGTCGACTCGCTGACGGGCGAGCGGGAGTACGAGGCGGTACGTCTTGCGCGCACTTTGCGGGCGTCGATTCCCGTGGACCTTTCGCCACCCAACTGGGATTTGCGCCTGTCGGTCGATGAGCGCCGCACGGCGATCGAGTGCCTCTCGAGTCTGCCTGAGTGGCGGCCGATGCTCGCCGTATCGCCCGGGGCGAAGATCGCGGCGAAGGACTGGGGCGAGGAGAACTGGACCGCGCTCATGGATGCGCTCGCCACGCGGACAGGCTCCTCGTCCCTGGTGCTCGTAGGCGCGCCAAACGAGCGGCCGCTCGCCGAGCGAATCGCGAGGCGTTGGCCGGGGTCGACCGTCAATCTCTGCGGAGAGCTCGTGCCCCGAACGTCGGCAGCTGTGCTCGGTCGCTGCGACGCGCTCGTCTGTCACGACAGCGGACCGATGCACCTTGCTGCAAGCCAGGGCACGCCCTGTATCGCGCTGTTCGGACACTACAATCCGCCGCGCAAGTGGTTTCCCTTCGGTGAGGGTCATCGCGTGATCTACGAACCGCGGGGAGTTCGCGCTATCCGCGTAGAGCGCGTGGCGGAGGCCGTGGAAGCCATGCTCGATTCAGTTCAGACAGCGGGAGGGTGGCATGCGAGCGGCTCGGATCGTCTTCGTCAATCGGTATTTCGCGCCGGACCAGTCGGCGACCAGCCGCCTGCTGACCGACCTTGCCCTGCAACTCGCCGAGCGCGGGCTCGCCGTCCGCGTGGTCACCTCCCGTCAGCTCTATGACGATCCCCGCGCCGCGCTGCCGGCGCGAGAGAGCATCGGGGGAGTGGAGGTCTATCGTGTCTCGACGACGACGCGAGGCCGATTCCGGCTTGCCGGCCGGGCGCTCGACTACGCGACTTTTCACGAGGCGGCGGGGATAGAGCTCCTGCGACGGCTGTCGCGCGGCGACGTGGTCGTCGCCAAGACCGATCCTCCGCTCATCTCCATCGCCGCGTCGCACGCCGCTCGATGGAAGGGGGCGATGCTGGTCAACTGGCTGCAGGATGTCTTTCCCGAGGTTGCGGCATCGCTGACGCCCGGGTTCCTGCCTCCGTGGCTCATGGGACGCCTGATCGCGGCGCGCGACCGTTCCCTCGGACGCGCGATCCTGAACGTCGTGCTGAGCGATGGCATGCGTGAGCGGTTGATCAAGCGCGGCATTGCCCCGGCTCGCATCAGGGTCGTTCCGAACTGGACCGATACGGCGAGCATTTCCCCGCGGCCATCCGCCGGAAGCTTCACTCGCCGCCGGCTTGCTCTTGCCGGGCGATTCGTCGTCGGGTATTCCGGCAACCTCGGGCGCGCCCACGAGTTCGACACCCTGCTCGGCGCGGCGCGGCTCCTCAAGGACGAGGCCCGCTTTGCGTTTCTCATCACGGGCGGCGGTGCGCACATCGGGGCGCTCAAGGAGGCCGTCGCCACAGAGGGGCTCGAGAGCTTTCTCTTTCAGGGACTGCAGCCCGCAGCGGTGCTCGGTGACAGTCTTGCCGCAGCGGACGTGCACTGGGTGAGCCTCAAGCCCGAGCTCGAGGGTTTGATCGTGCCGAGCAAGCTTTACGGAATTCTGGCGGCGGGCCGGCCGGTGATCTTCGTAGGCGATGAGAATGGCGATGTCGCGAGAACTCTCCGCGACCACCGCTGCGGCATCGCAGTGCGCGTCGGCGACAGCGCCCGGCTTGCCGCAG
>JASHTA010000330.1 GCA_030040795.1 Gammaproteobacteria bacterium
TGCGCGCGCTCGCGTCGTTCGATCCGGTCGTGGGCCTGTATCCGGACTTCGACGACAATTTGAGGCAGGCTTTCAGGAAGGAAGTCGAGCTGTTCTTCACGAGCATCCTCACGGAGAACCGCAGCGTCCTCGATCTGCTCACGGCGAACTACACGTTCGTCAACGAGCGTCTCGCGATGCTCTACGGCATTCCGGGCGTGAAGGGCAGCGACTTCCGCCGCGTCGTGCTCGACAAATCGCAAAGCGACCGCTGGGGACTGCTCGGCAAGGGCGGGATCCTCGCCATCACCTCGCACCCCGACCGCACCTCGCCCGTCGTCCGCGGCAACTGGGTCTTGAGGACGCTTCTCGGCTCGCCGGCGCCGGATCCGCCTGCGAACGTGCCGCAGCTGAAGCCCAAGGCGCGTGATAACGCGGGCAACACCCGGCCGCCGACGATGCGCCAGCTCATGGAGCAGCATCGGGCGAATCCGGCCTGCGCGAGCTGTCACAGGCTGATGGATCCGATCGGTTTCGCGCTCGAGCCTTTCGATGCGATAGGCCGCTGGCGCGCCACGGACGGGGGCAGCCCGATCGATACGCGCAGCATGCTGTATGACGGCACCACCGTGGATGGACCGGCCGGTGTGCGGGCGTTCGTGCTGCGCCACAAGGAACGGTACCTGCTCAACGTCGTCCAGAACCTCATGACTTACGCGCTCGGCCGCGGACTCGAGTACAACGACATGCCGACCGTGCGCGAGATCCTGCGCGAGACTTCAGGTGACGACTATCGGCTCGCAAGCCTCATCGAGGCGATCGCGATGAGCGATGTGTTCCGCATGAATGTCGTTCCAGGGCCGCCCAAGGGCTCCGGTCCCGCGCAGAAAGTCGCATCGACGCGCGGCTCGACTCCGCCGAGGGCCGGATTCGACGCGGATCGATGATCCAGGATGGGATAGAGAGGTACTGAACCATGCCATTCATCACGAATCGCGCCTTGCCGCGCAGGACCTTCCTCAAGGGAATCGGCACGACGCTCGCGCTGCCGTTCCTCGAGTCGATGGTGCCCGCTCGTGCGCGCGCGGGCACCAAGTCGGTTCTGCCGACGCGTTTCGTCGCTGCATTCATCCCGCATGGTGCCGCGCCCGGGTACTACGTCCCCAAATCGTCGGAGCCGGGATTCGCTTTTCCGTACATCTACGAGCCGCTGCAGCCCTTCCGCAAGCAGACGGTGCTCACGGCCGGCATGTGGTCGCAGTCCTCGGAGAATCCTCCCGGCGTCACGGGCGCCGACCACTTCGTTGCGGCAGCCTATCTCACGGCGGTCAAGCCGAAGAAGACCGCGGGAGCCGATATCCATTGCGGGACTTCGGTCGATCAGGTGATCGCGGGCCACATCGGCCAGAATACGTTGCTGCCGTCCTTGCAGCTCGCGACTGAGGATCCGGGCTCCAACTCGAGCAGCTGTGGAGAAGGCTACAGCTGCATCTACACCAACACGATCTCCTGGGAGACGCCCACGCGTCCGCTGCCCATGGAGATCAACCCGCAGACCGTGTTCGAGCGGATGTTCGGGGATGGCAGCTCGCCCGCGGTGCGGGCGGAGCGCCGCCAGCGCGAGGCGAGCATTCTCGACTCGGTGACCGGCAGCATCAGCCAGCTCATGCCGGAGGTGCCGCATACCGATCGGGTTCGCCTCGAGGAGTACCTCGACGACGTACGGGAGATCGAGCGGCGCCTCGCAATCGCCCGGCGCGCCTCGACGGACGTGCCGACGGACATCAACGTTCCCTACGGCGTGCCGGAATCCTTCCACGATCACATCCAGATCCAGTTCGACCTGCTCGCGCTCGCGTTTCGGGCGGACATCACTCGCGTGGGCGCAGTGCTGTTCGCGCGCGACCTGACGAGCCGGGTGTATCCGCAAAGCGGCACGACCATCAGCTTTCACCTCGGCTCGCATCACGGGGAGGACCCCGGCCAGATCGCGGTGTACGCGAAGCTCAACCGCTACCACGTTCAGATGTTCACCTATCTCGTCCAGAAGCTCGCCGGAATCAAGGAAGGCGACAGCACGCTGCTCGATCGCTCGTTGCTGCTCTATGGCTCGAACATGGGCGACTCCAATCAGCACTTGCACTACGATGTGCCGCACGTGCTGGTCGGCGGCGCGTCGGGCCGGCTGAAAGGCGACCGGCTGCTCACGTACCCGTCGCGCACGGTGCCGACGGGCAACTTGATGCTCAGCATTCTCGATATATTCGACATCCCTGCCGACCACTTTGGCGACAGCACCGGTCGCTTGGTCGGCATTTGAATTCACTATTACGAGAGGGGAGACGTCTCATGTACAAGCGAATCGCCACGGGCATTGCCCTCCTGGGCTGCGCCTGGGCGGGCAGCGCTTCGGCGCATCACTCGTTCGCTACGTTTGACACCCACGTCACCAAGACCCTGGTGGGCACTGTCACCCAGATGCAGTGGACGAACCCTCACATCTGGGTCGAGATCGCGGTGAAGTCCCCGCAAACGGGTCAGGTGGTGCTCTGGTCGATCGAGGGCGGCAGCCCCAATGGACTGCGGAGAGCCGGCTGGACGCGCACGACCATCAAGGCTGGAGATATGATTGAGATGACCATCCATCCGCTCAAGAACGGCGCGAACGGCGGGAGCATGATGCAGGCCAAGGTCAACGGCCAGCCGATCGGACGGCGATTCTGAGGCTGCGGCGCAGGAAGATGGCGCAGGACGATTTCGTGATGCTCGAAGCGCGTCTCTCATGAAGCGGCTCCTCGCACCGCTGCTGTTGGCGCTCACGTGTCTCTCGTGCAGCGGGCTCGCGCTGGCTGCGAGCGGCGTGGCGGACGCCGTCATGAATCAGGACGCGGCGCGGCTGCGCTCGCTGCTCGACGCCCATGCCGACGTGAATGCCGCGCAACCGGATGGAAGCACGGCGCTGCACTGGGCGGCGTATCACGGGGACGCCGGCATGACCGCCCGGCTGCTTGCAGCCGGCGCACATCCGAATGTGGCGACGGATACCGGCATGACGCCGCTGCTGCTTGCCTGCCAAGCGGGCAGTGTGCCGGTGGTGAAGCTTCTGCTCGATGCCGGCGCAAAGGTGAATCAGACGCTCAAGCACGGCGAGACGCCCCTCATGATGGCCGCACGGACGGGGAGCGTGCCGGTACTCCAGCTGCTGGTAGCTCGCGGGGCGAAGGTGGACACGCGCGAGAGCCTGCGCGGCACGACGGCCCTCATGTGGGCCGCGGCGAACAGCAATACCGATGCCGTGCGGTTCCTCATCGAGAAAGGTGCGGACGTGAGTCTGCGCTCGGCGACCGCCACGCCGGGCCGCAAGCCCTATCTCGCGGAGACAGGCCGCTCCCGCATCTCGCAGTTCGCCTACGGCTACGGCCTTGCTGGCATCATCGTAAAGCAAAGCTCCGCGGCGGCGCAGAAGGAAGTGCAGGAGCAGATCAACACCGCCCGCGCGGTCCTCGAGCGCTACCCGCTGCCGAAGCTCCCCACGCCGAGCAAGAAGAGATGGGGCGGGCTGACGCCGCTGATCTTCGCCGCCCGACAGGGCGATCTGGCGACGGTCAAAGTGCTGCTCGACGCCGGCGCGAACGTCAACGAGATGAGCGAGTTCGGCTGGACACCGCTGCTCGTCGCCACGCAAAACCGCTACTACCAGCTCGGCGCGTATCTGCTCAAGCACGGCGCCAATCCCAATCTCGCCAACGAGGGCGGCTGGAATCCGCTCTACATCGCGACCGACAACCGCAACATCGGCGGCGGCGACTATCCGGTGCGCAAGCCGGACATGGACCATCTCGACTACATCAAGCTCCTGCTCGCCGACGGCGCGAATCCGAACCTGCGGATGCGCTCGAGCCTCGACACGCGGACGGTTTTCACGAACCAGTGGCTGCAGGAGGACGGCGCGACGCCGTTCCTGCGCGCCGCGCAGTCGGGCGACCTCGTGCTGATGAAACTGCTGATGGCGCACGGTGCCGACCCGCGAATCCCCACGTACATCAATGTGACGCCGCTCATGGTGGCGAGCGGCATCGGCTGGGTTGAAGGCATCACGTACGAGTGGTCGCCGAAGGAAACGTACGACACCGTGAAGTTTCTGATCGATCTCGGCGCGGACGTGAATGCGCAGGATCTGGTGGATCGGCGCACTGCTCTGATGGGCGCGGCGCACAAGGGAAGGAACGACGTCGTGCAGCTTCTCGTGGACAATGGCGCCGATCTCTCCCTCCACGACATCGGGAGCCGCGATACGGTCCATGCCCTCGCCGGCGTGAGCTGGCAGGCGATCGACTACGCGGATGGCTTGGTGCGCGTCGGCGTGCAGTCCGCGATTGCGCACCCGGAGACATCCGCATTGATCCGCAAGCTCATGGTGGCGCGCGGACTGCCGGTGCCCCCTGCGGGCCGTACGCTCGCGTCCATTTGCATCACCGAGGTCTGCAGAGGCGCCGAATAAGCCCGGCCCACGCACTCACATGTGATGCGTGTCGGTGCAGACGTTCTCCTTGAGACGCATGCCCGGCTGTCTCGCGAGCGTGAAAGCCGTCGTCCACGGGCGCGTGTAGAAATCCGGATCGGTGATCGTGACCGTGCCCTGGATGCTGTTGCGTCCCGAGAGGGTATAGCGCTCCTCGACTTTGAGCTTCTCGCCGTGCGGCAGGCCCGAGTAGTCGAGCCAGGTCATGTCGTTGAACCCGATCGAATCGATGATGAGGGTGCGGCCTTCGATCCGCGCGATCGAGTAACCGAGCCACTGCGGATCCGGGTCCTCGGGCAGCGTTTTGTCCCAGTAGATGATCCGGAAGGTGTGGTTCACCTCGTGGACGAAGTTCACGCTGCGGGTCGTTTGTAGAATCAGGAAAGGATACGGCGCATAGAGCAGCCTCGGCACGCCGTGCATCAGGCACGCGCTGATGGGGTCGATCGACTTGTTGCCGGCCTTCAGGGC
>JASHTA010000331.1 GCA_030040795.1 Gammaproteobacteria bacterium
CATTTGGCGCCGAGCGCGAGTGGGAGCAGACGCGCGCGAAGACCGCGGACGGGCTGGTCGCGATCGGGGGCCTGTTCGGAGACGATGAAGGTTTAATGCGCGCGAAGGCGGATCGCGTCTATCGAGTGCTGCGAGAGATCGTCGAGGACATTCCTTCGTTGCAGATCACGACGAAGCTGCCGGAGAACTTTACGGAGGAGCAGCTCGAGCAAATGACGGCGGCCATCAAGGACGCCGCGCTCAAGGGAATCGAGGTCGCCATGTCGCACTCCGTGTGCGTTCTGATGAGCTCGATCTACGACCTCTGCACCTCGAAGCTTCAGGAAAGCTCTTCGTAGAGAGAGCTGCGGCACAGTGCATTGCCGCCGACCCGCGTGTCACCTGGCCGGCGCGCCAAGCTCTGCAAGCAATGCGTCCGCGTGGTACACCTTGCGCAGTGCTTCAAGGATCATGGTCGTGTCCAGCGCGACGGAGCGGTTGTTCGTCTCGTCGAACCAGTAAGTGCCCGCGATGGACTCGATGTTGCCGTCGAAGATGAGCCCCACGATCTCGCCCTGTGCATCGATGACGGGGCTCCCCGAGTTGCCGCCGACGATGTCGTTGTCCGTGCAGAAATCGAACGGTGTGTCGAGGTCGAGCCGGTCTTTCGCCGCGAGCCAGCGCGGGGGGATGCGGAAGGGATCCGAGCCCGTCGCGCGCTCGAACAGGCGCGCGAGCCGCGTGAAGGGCTCGACCTGCGCGCCGTTTTCCGTCCAGCCGCGCACCGTGCCGAAACTCAGCCTCAGGGTAAAGTCGGCGTCCGGGTAGGCGCTCGCGCCAAGCACGGCGAACCGGGCGCGTGCGATCCGCTGCAGCGCGGCGCGTACGGGAGCCTGGATCTCATCCTGGTACCGGCGGCGCAGCGCGCGAGCTTCGGGATCGACGAGTCGCGCGAGCGCGATCATCGGATCGCTCGAAGCGGAGATCGCCGCCTCGCCTCCCTCCAGGAGCGCCTTGCGCGCGGCCGGGTCTGCGAGCGTCGTCTGTGCGACCAGCCGCGCAGCGAGCTCCTCCGGGGACTCCTTCCCCAGCACCTGGCGGACGAGCGGATCGTCGGGCCCGAGTCGGTCGCGCATGCGCGTCAAGCCGAGCGAGAGAGTGAGCGTCTCGAGCTGCGGGTGGATCGGGACATCCTCGGCCAAGCGTCGCTCGAGCATCGGCGATGCCGCATCCGCATGTCCCCCGGCCCTCGAGGGGTCTGGCCTCGCGCGCTCGGCGGCCGCGCGCACCAGGATCCGGGCGTAACGAAACAATTGGCTGTTGAAGCCGGCTCCTTCCGCGATGAAGGTGTACGGCAGGGCGATGTCGCGCGCGACACGCTCCGCCTGCGCGATCTCGGCCCAGGGATCCCCGGTCGCTCGGGCGAGCTGCGGATCTGCGGCGATGCGACTCTTGAGCTCGGCTTCCGCGCTGCGCTTGCGTGCGAGCTGGTCGTCGTCGAGCAGCGCGTTGAGCTCCGCGCGGCTTTCCTTCAGGTCGTTCTCGAGCAGCGAGAGAGGCTCCTCGACGAGGCGGCGGTCCGCGTCGCTCTGCAGCCCGAACTGGATGTAGCGGCCTCGAAGCTCCGACGCCCGCAGCACGTAAGGGAGCAGGTCAACGTCCCTTTGCGCGAGGAGCTGCGCGACCGTGAGCGTCCGCTCGGTCTCTCCGGGGTGGCCGGAGACGAACACGGGCTCGCCGGCGCGAGGTCCGGCAAAGTCGATCTTGAGATAGTGCGGGGTATATGCCGGCCGGCCTCGCTCGTACACCCGCAGCACGGCCATGTCGAGGCACCAGCGCGGAAACTCGAAGTTGTCGGGATCGCCTCCGAACTGGGCAACCCCCTTCTCCGGGGCGAACACGAGGCGCACATCGTCGTAGTGCCGGTATCGATAGAGGAGGTACTGGCCGCCCTGGTAGAAGTCGACCGACTCGCAGCGGAACGACCCGGCTCCGGATGGCTCGCGGCTCGCCTGATTGCAGGCTTGCACGAGGCGCGCGAGCGCTCTCCTGCGCGCGTCGTTGGCGGTCTCAACGCCGGGCCCGCGCCCGCGCGTCGCCGCGAGTCCGCCCGTCCCTGTGGGCCCGCGCCCGCGCATCGCCGCGAGCACCTTCGCGGTGACATCCTCCGTTCCCACGAGAACGTCGGCGACCTGTCCCGTGCACCGCAGCTCTTGCGCGCGGCCGTCGGCCAGGTAGCCATCGTCGATGAGACTGCGGCTCGGGGAGGAGAGCTGCTCGAGACACTCCTCGGCGCAGTGCTGATTCGTGAGGAGAAGTCCGTTCGGGGAGACGAAGGAGGCCGTGCAGTCCGAGAGGCGCACCGTCGTCAGGCGCACTCGATCGAGCCACGCGGCTCCGATCTGCACGCCATATTTCTGCTGCACGACCGCCGAGGGGAAGCTCTGGAAGGTCCACATGCCCTCGTCGGCGTGCGCGGCAGCAGTGAACGCGGTCAGCGCTGCGAGCGCCATCGAGAGCACTCGAGCGCGGCCGGGGAGTCCCATCAATCGTGTTGCGCACATGGTCCGGTATCCGGTCGCACCATCCCGCGAGGCTCGCTCAGATCTCTCCGGCGAGCAACAGCAGCACCGTTCCCTCCGGAGCCTCGATGACGGCGTTGCCGGTAGGATCGAGCCCACCCGGCGGCTTCCTGTGCGGCTCGATGCCGGCGTCGCGCAGCTGCGCGATCCGCTCCGCCATGTCCTCCTCGGCAAAGACGAGCGCCGGTCCTGCCAGCATGCGCGGCCGGTGAAACACGATGCTCAAATGGTCGCTCGTGAGCGGCAGATGCGGGTAGGGCTCATCGAGCTCGTCGCCCGCGACGAATCCCAGGGGCTCCCAGAAGCGCCTCGCCGCATCGAAGTCCGAGGCGGGAAGGCCCAGTGCGGCAAAGTAGCCGCAGCGGGAGGTGGACTCGGGGCGGCGTCCCGCGGGCGAGTACGTGCGCGCCTCGAGCAACGCAACCAGCTGTCCGCTCGGATCGGTGAAGCCGACCTCGTGGAACATCTCCGCTCCGGTGCGGCGATAGGCGAGCTGCACTCCGCTGCGCTCGAGGTCGCCGGAGCGGCTCGCCACGTCCGGGTGCACGAAGGTCAGCGAAGCTTCGCGCGCCGTGCTCTGGTGCAGGCCGAGGACGATGCGCCCATCGGTGAGCACGGCATACGGATGCGACCACACATCGCGTACCGGAGCCTGGCTGAATCCGAGGCGCTCGTAGAACTCGATGGACGCGAGAATGTCCGTCGTGGGGACGCTGAGCTCATGGAAGCGCCCGAGCACGCGAAGCGTCTAGCGGAAGAGCCCTGGCGGGCGCGCCGCAGAGCGTGATGCCATGGCGCCTAGGCCGAGGTGCCGCGCGCGGCACTGGCGGGACGGAACCCCAGCTCGACATGCGTCCAGCCCTGGCAGTGCTGGGCGATGAGGTCGGCGAGGAAGCGCGCGTGCTCGGCGCGAGCGTTGAGCGCCGGGACGTATTGGAACTCGCGCCCGCCCGCCAGCAGGAAGCGCTGGCGGTTCTCGATGTTGATCTCCTCGAGCGTCTCGAGACAGTCGAGAGCGAACCCGGGGCAGACCACCGTCAGCCGGTCGATGCCGCGCGCGGGCAGCTGCGTCAGCACCTCGCTCGTGTACGGCTGCAGCCACTTCGCCGGCCCGACCCGCGACTGGAAGCTGACGCTCCACTCGTGCTCTTTCAGCATGAGCTCGTCCGCGAGCAGGCGCGCGGTCTTCTGGCACTTGCAGAAGTACGGATCGCCCTGGTGGAAGTAGCGCTCGGGCACGCCGTGGAACGAGACGAGCAGATGCCCGGTGCGGCCGTGCTCCTGCCAGTGCTGCTCGATGCTCGCCCGGAGCGATTCGATGTAACCCGGGTAATCGTGGTACTCCGCGATGAAGCGCAGCTCCGGCAGCCAGCGCCAGCGCCCGAGCTCCTCGGCGACGCGGTCGTACACCGAGCCCGTCGAGGCGCCGCAGTACTGCGGAAAGAGGGGCACTACGAGAATGCGCTGCGCGCCGAGCGTCTGCAGCCGCTGCAGCGCATCCGCGATCGTCGGCCGGGAGTAGAGCATGCCGAGCTCCAGCGAGAACGGCGCGAGCATACGCTCCGCCAGCGTACCCGTGAGCTTCGAGCGCAGCTCGCGCGACAGCGCGGCGAGCGGTGAGCCCTCGGCGGTCCAGATTTTCGCGTACTTGCGGGCGGAGCGGCGCGGACGCAGGCGCAGGATGAGGCCGTGCAGGATCGGAAGCCACAGCGCGCGCGGCAGCTCAACAACACGCGGATCGGCGAGGAATGCGGCGAGGAAGCGTCGTACGTCCCGGATGGAAAGCGAGTCGGGCGTTCCGGAATTGGCGAGCAGCACGCCGATGCGCTCCGTGCCGTCGTGCCGGAAATCGGGGGAGCTCATATAGCGCATCAGTGCACGCCTCCGACGCAAAGGTACTTGATCTCGGTGTAATCGAGAATGCCGTACCTCGAGCCTTCGCGGCCCATGCCGGACTCCTTGACGCCTCCGAACGGGGCGACCTCCGTCGAGATGAGACCGGTGTTGACGCCGACAATTCCATATTCGAGAGCCTCGCCGACCCGCCACGTGCGCGCGAGATCGCGCGTGTAGAAGTAGGCGGCGAGTCCGAATTCCGTGTCGTTCGCCATGCGGATGGCCTCACCCTCGGTGTCGAAGCGGAAGAGCGGCGCGACGGGACCGAAGGTCTCCTCGCGCGCGACCATCATCTCGGGCCTCACGTTCGTGAGCACGGTCGGCTGGAAGAACGTCCCGCCGAGCGGGTGCCGCCGGCCGCCATAGGCGACACGCGCACCGTGCGCCACCGCATCCGAGATGTGCTCCTCGACCTTCGCGAGCGCCTGCGCATCGATCAGCGGCCCTTGATCGGTCGGGCCGCGAAGCCCGTCGCCCACGCGCAGTTCCGAGACGGCCGCGACGAGCTTCGCCGTGAACGCCTCGTAGACGGGGGCCTGCACCAGGAGCCGGTTGGCGCAGACGCAGGTCTGGCCGGTATTGCGGTACTTGCTCGCGATGGCGCCTTCCACGGCACTGTCGAGATCCGCATCCTCGAACACGATGAACGGTGCGTTGCCGCCGAGCTCGAGCGATAGCTTCTTCAAGGTGCCCGAGCATTGAGCCATGAGCTGCTTGCCGATCGCCGTGGAGCCGGTGAAGGTGAGCTTGCGTACCAGAGGGTTCGTGGTGAGCTCGCCGCCGATCGCGCGGGCATCGCCGGTGACGAAGTTGAGCACGCCGGGCGGGACACCCGCTCGCGAGGCGAGCTCCGCCATGGCGAGGGCCGAGTACGGAGTCTGTGAGGCCGGCTTGCAGACGAAGGTGCAGCCGGAGGCAAGCGCGGGACCGGCCTTGCGGGTGATCATCGCCGCCGGGAAATTCCACGGTGTGATCGCCGCGACGACGCCTACCGGCTGGCGGATGGCGAACAGGCGCTTGTCGGCCTGATGCGGAGGAATTACATCGCCGTAGAGCCGCTTGCCTTCCTCGGCGAACCACTCGATGAACGCCGCGGCGTAGGCGATTTCGCCCTTCGACTCCGCGAGCGGCTTGCCTTGCTCGGCCGTCATCAACGCCGCGAGGTCCTCCTGGTGGGCGAGCATCAGGTCGTGCCACCGGCGGAGGATGGCGGCGCGCTCCTTCGCCGTCCGGCGCGCCCAGGCGGGAAACGCCTCGGCCGCCGCCTGGATGGCGCGGCGCGCATCGGCAGCCGAGCCTCGCGGGACGGTGCCGATGACATCGCCGGTTGCGGGGTTGACTACGTCGAGCGTCGCTCCGTTGTCCGCGCCGACCCAGCGTCCTGCGACATAGCAGAGCGTGCGCAGCAGATTCGCATCCTGGAGCTGCACAGGCGCTCCTACGAAGCGGCCCCTTGCGTCAGGTACCGGTTGAAGAACGCGAGGGAACGCTCGCGCGCGAGCGCGGCCGACTGCGGGTTGTAGCTCGAGCGCTGATCGCAGTTGAAGCCGTGACCCGCATCGCGGTAGAGGTGGAAGATGCCCTCGGGGTTCGCCGCCTTGATCTTGTCCACGTCGGTGAGAGGAATGTGCGTGTCGAGCTCGCCGAAGTGATACATGACCGGACACTTCGGCTTGCGGTCCAGGCACTGCACGATGCCGCCGCCGTAGTAGGAGACGCCGCAGGCGAGCGGCAGCTCGCATGCGGAGACGTAGGTCATCCGGCCGCCCCAGCAGTAGCCGACCATTCCCACGCGTCCCGCGTGCTTCACCACGGCGATCGCGGCGGACAGGTCGAGCAGCGTCTGCTCGGGCTTGAGCTGCTGGACGTAACCGAAGCCTTCCTGCACGTCCTGCTGCGTGTAGCCGAGCTCGATGCCTTTGCGCACACGGTCGAACAGGCTCGGCGCGATCGTGACGTAGCCGTCGGCTGCATAGCCGTCCGCGACGGAGCGGATGTGGGAGTTGACGCCGAAGATCTCCTGCACCACGACGATGGCGCCTCGCGCCTTGCCCGGCGGCGCGGCGAGCCAGGCGCGGAACTCGTGTCCATCCCTCGACATAATCGTCGTGAATTCGCTCATGGCGGATGCCTCCTCCGGGGGCGATGAGGATACCATCGCGCACCGGCGGATGGGCGCGCTTACATCACGACGCAGCAGTTGCGGCCCGCGTCTTTCGAGCGGTAAAGCGCCCGGTCGGCGCGATCGAATACGCTGTCGGGCGTGTCGTCCGATTTAAAGGTCGTGATCCCGCACGAGGCGGTGACCGTGACGGGCCGGTTGCGGAAGTGAAAGCCGATCTTGGCGATGCCGGTGCGAATCTTGTTCGCCGCGACGAGGGCTTGGTCCGCTCCCGTGCCGACGAGGATCATCACGAACTCGTCGCCGCCGTATCGCGCGACGAAGTCCGTTCCGCGCACGTGCTGCGCGAGATGCTGGCCGACGATCCGCAGAACCTTGTCGCCCGCGCGGTGCCCGTAGGCGTCGTTGACGTCCCTGAACCGGTCGATGTCCCACGCAAGGATGCTCACCGAGCCGCCCTCGGCGTTCCAGCGTGTAAACTCGTGCTCGATGCGCTCGTCATATGCGGCGCGATTCGCGATGCCGGTGAGCGCATCGACCATCGCGAGCCGCTGCTCTTCCTGCAGGCTCTGCTGCAGATCGCGGCTCTCGCGCTCGAGCTCGGCGACGCGAACGCGCAGCCGTCCCGTGCGGTCCGATTGCGAAGTGAAGCGCTGCTCTTCCCGGGAGCGGAAGTCCTGCAGATGGGTCGTGATCGTCTCCAGGCGCGCACGCACGCGCACCCGCAGCTCCGTGAGGTCGATCGCGCGCTGAATGTCCGTGTTGAGCTCGTGCATCTCGTCCATCACGAGCAGATTG
>JASHTA010000332.1 GCA_030040795.1 Gammaproteobacteria bacterium
GTCGTCGTGGCCATGGGAAAGCTCGGCGGCGAGGAGCACAATTTCTCCTCGGATATCGATCTCGTCTTGCTGTTCCCGGAGCATGGGCAGACGAGCGGGGCGAGCGTCCTCTCCAATGAGGAGTTCTTCACCCGCCTCGGGCAGATCCTGATCCGCCTGCTCGACGCGCCGACTTCCGAGGGGTTCGTGTTTCGCGTGGACATGCGGCTCAGGCCGTTCGGAGCGAGCGGCCCGCTCGTCGCGAGCTTCGCCTCCTTCGAGGATTACCTGGAGCGGCAGGGCAGGGACTGGGAGCGCTATGCCTGGATCAAGGCTCGTCCGCTCACCGCGCCCGAGCGCTATGCCGAGCTCTACGCCGCGGCCGTCCGGCCGTTCGTGTACCGGCGCTATCTCGACTACGGCGTCTTTGAGAGCCTGCGCGAGATGAAAGGGCTGATCGAGCGCGAGGTCTCGCGGCGCGAGCTGCGGGACGACGTGAAGCTCGGCCCCGGCGGCATACGGGAGGTCGAGTTCGTCGTGCAGGCGCTGCAGTTGATCCGCGGCGGCCGGGACACGCGCCTGCAGACCCCTTCGCTCCTCGCCGCGCTCGCGCGGCTCGATGGCAACAAGCTGCTGTCCTCCGAGGCCGTCGTCGAGCTGCGGGCCGCGTACGAGTTCCTGCGCCGGCTCGAGAATCGCCTGCAGATGCTCGCCGACGAGCGGACCCACCTCTGGCCGAAGGATCCTGCCGCACGCGCCCGGCTCGCGGTCGCCATGGGCGTGGCGGATGGACCCGCGCTCGCGGCGGAGCTCGAGCGGCATCGGCAGCGAGTGAGCCATCACTTCCGCGCCGTGGTCTTCGCCGCTGCCGCGAACGGCGACAGCGGCGCCGTTCTCCTCGAAGGGTTCGGCGCCGAGGCTCCGGAGGCGGCACGCCTGCTCGAGGAGCTGCGCGACTCGGCGCTCGTGCGCAAGCTCGATGAGCCGGGACGCAAGCGTCTGCAGGCTCTGCTGCCGGCGCTCGCGACGAGCATCGGCGCGGGCCGCGACCCGATTGCCGTGCTGAAGAGGGTGCTCAGGATTCTCGAGGCGATCGGGCCGCGCTCCGCTTACTTCGCGCTGCTCAACGAGAGCTCCGTGGCGCGGACGCGCCTCACGGAGCTCGCCGCGCACGGCGACTTTCTCGCGAACCAGATTGCCTCCTATCCGCTGCTGCTCGACGAGCTGGTCGATGAGCGCGTGCTCTCCCACAGCCCTACGCGGGCCGAGCTCGCGGGCGAGCTGCGGCTCGCCCTGGACCAGGCGCCGGAGGACGACCCCGAGCGTCAGGTCGAGGCCCTGCGGCATTTCCAGCAGGCCGCCACCTTTCATGTGGCGGTGGCGGATCTGAGCGGACGGCTGCCGGTCATGCGAGTGAGCGACCGGTTGACGGAGATCGCCGAGCTGATCCTCCAGTGCGCGATGGATCTCGCGTGGCGGCAGATCACGGCTCAGCTCGGCGTTCCGATGTGCGGAGAGGGCGCGGCGCGAGCCCCAGTCGCGTTCTGCGCGGTGGGATACGGCAAGCTCGGCGGCTTCGAGCTCGGCTACTCCTCCGATCTCGACCTCGTCTTCCTGCACGACTCGCACGGGGCGCGGCAGGAGACCGACGGGCCGCGGCCGACCGATAACCCGCTCTTCTTCATGCGGGTCGCGCAGCGCGTCATGCATCTGCTTACGCTGCACTCGGCCGCCGGCCGTCTGTACGAGGTCGACGTCCGCCTGCGTCCGAGCGGCAAGGGCGGACTGCTCGTCACGAGCATCCAAACGTTCGCGGAATACCAGAAGCGGGAGGCCTGGACGTGGGAGCATCAGGCATTGCTGCACGCACGCGCGGTGGCCGGCGCGCCTCGTTTGCGGGCCGAGGTCGAGAGGCTGCGCATGGAGATTCTGCAGCATCACGTCCGGCACGATAGCCTGCGCGACGACGTTCGATCGATGCGCGAGCGCATGCGGCGCGAGCTGTCCAAGGCGAAGCCCGGCGAGCTCGATATCAAGCAGGACGCCGGCGGCATCGCCGACATCGAATTCCTCGCGCAGTACTGGGCGCTCGACTGGGCACGCGATTACCCGCCCGTCGCGCAGTTCTCCGACACCATCCGGCAGCTCGAGTCGGTGGCCTCTGCGAATCTCGTCCCGCAGGAGACCGTCGATGTCCTCACCCGCGCATACCGCGCGTACCGGACAGTGGTGCATCACCTGTCGCTCGAGGGCCGGCCGGCCATCGTGCCCGCGACGCAGTTTGCCGCGGAGCGCGCGGCAGTGAGCGCGATCTGGGCCGCGACGATGGGTCGCGTATAATCGTTGCGCCATGGCCGCAACCGAACCGCTCGTTCAAGCGAACGCTCAGAATCAGTACGAGGTCACGCCGGAGGATCTCCCGCTCTCGTGCCCGACTCCGGAGATGATCCTCTGGAACTCGCATCCGAGGGTCTATCTGCCCATCGAGGCGACGGGCTGGGCGAAGTGCCCGTATTGCGGGGCCGAATTCACTCT
>JASHTA010000333.1 GCA_030040795.1 Gammaproteobacteria bacterium
GCCGTTCTCGTGGCGCACGCAGTCGTCCGCGAACGGCGCGGCATGGCCGTTGCCGGTGACCAGAGCCGTGTAATACGAGTAGGCGATGTTCAGCATCTGCGAGCGCGGCGTGCGCTCGCTTCGCGGCACGGCCTCCGCGAATTCCGGACGCGGTGTCTGCAGGTTCTTCAGCGAGGGCGCCCGCAGGTTGCGGGCAATGAGATGCTCCATTTCCGTGATCTGGCCATTGCGGATCTTGAGCCTCAAGCCAAGCTCGATGGGCTTGCCGCTCTCCTGCATCACGCCGATGAATCCAACCTGCTCGGCGACCGGATCGGGAACGTAGATCTTGAACGCCGTGGGCACCGCGGAGGCCGTCTGCCAGAGGCCTTCGCCCGGCTTCATCCGTACCGTGTTCTCCACGAACTTGGCGCCGGAGGCGATCGGAACCTTCGAGGGGTCGTGGGCCACGAGTGCCGCGAGGTAGGAATCGACCATGCCATCCAGGCAAGCACTGTTGCAGCGTGCCGTCGCGGCACCCGCACGGCCGGCAAGCGCCGCGCCGATCGCGAGCAGCCCCACACCGAGCACGGCCGGTAGACTGCGTGTACGTGGTCTTTGCATGTTGTATCCCCCTGTGGTTAGGCGCGAGAGCCGTCAGGCGCGAGCCTCACGAAGTCGCGGCCGCTCGTCGCGCCTCTGCGTGAGCCGGGCAGCAGGCGGCAGGCTACACGGACGGGGACGGCTGTTTCAAGCGGCCCGGGCGACTCGGCGGCCCGGGCGACTCAGCCACGCGCAAGCGCTCGAGGAAACCCGCGGCCGCCGGATCCTCCTCGGCCGGCGCCCAAGGCGCGAACTCCGAGGCGGTGGACCGATCGTACGGGCCTTCCTTCACTTCGAGGAACGCTGAGCCATCGACCCGGGCGATGAGCATGTGCCACGTGGCTCTCGGCATCTCGAACCCGAGGCTGGCTGTTCCGTCGCCGACGGCGTAGCGGGCCGTCACGCGCCCCAGGTCGTCGAAGGTGAGCACGTCGAAGGCTCCCCGGAGCACCAGCGCCATCTCGGATTTGGAGAGGTGCCGGTGAGGGCGGATGTAGGAAGCACGATTGACGGTCACGAAGAAGCGCTGCACCAGGTCCGCGTCTGAGGCGTGGACATTGTGATGCGCCCGGCGTCGGGGGCTCGCGGCCGCCTTGGCCGCGAGCTCATCGAGCAGGTTTCCCGAGAACAGCTTCATCATCCACCTGGCACAGCGCTCGCGGGAGCGGATGCGCCCGCCATGCGCGAAATCTTAGCCGAGCCCTCGCGCACGCTCAAAATCGCTATGGAGTTGCATAGCGCCGAAGCCGAGAATGGGCTCCATGCAACTCGGCAGGCTCGGCGTTTGGGCGTTCACCGACTCGATGACGGCAGCAGAGGCTGCGGCCTTTGCGGCACGGACCGAGCGATGGGGCTATTCCACCTTCTGGATTCCCGAGGCGTTCGGCCGCAACCCCTTTCCCTTCGCGGCATGGCTGCTCGCCCGCACCAGCAAGCTCGTGGTGGCGACCGGGATCGCGAGCATCTATGCACGCGATCCGCTCGCGATGCGATCCGCTCAGCTCGCGCTCGCCGAGCAGTCGGCCGGGCGCTTCCTGCTCGGGCTCGGCGTCTCGCACGCTCACATGGTCGAGCGGGTGCGAGGGCACTCCTACGACCCGAAGCCCGTGAGCCGAATGCGCACGTACCTGGAGCAGATGGCGCAGGTGCAGTACCGTGCGCCGGCTCCGCCGGAGCGGCCGCCGATCGTACTCGCGGCGCTCGGCCCGAAGATGCTCGAGCTGGCCGGCCGCATGGCCGATGGCGCGCATCCGTACAACGTCACGCCGGAGCACACCGCGGAGGCGCGCCGCATCCTCGGCCCGGGAAAGTGGCTGTGCACCGAGCAGAAAGTGCTTCTCGAGCGCAATCCCGCCCGGGCGAGGGCGATCGCTCGCCAAGCCATTGGCTTCTATCTTGCCGCGCCGAATTACATCAACAGCCTCAAACGGCTCGGCTTCGACGATTCCGATCTCGCGGACAACGGCTCCGATCGGCTGGTCGATGCGCTGGTGGCATGGGGCGATATCGAGGCGATCCAGGCCCGTATCCGAGCGCACTGGGAGGCCGGCGCGGACCAAGTCTGCATCCAGGCGCTCAATCCGGACCCCGAGAAAGCTCGTGCGCCGGACGAGCAAGCGCTCGAGCGGCTCGTGCCGCTCGCATAGCGGCCGGTACCGGAGGGCTGCCCGCGATCAGCGCGGCGGCACGAGCTGCTCGCTGTCCGCGATCAGCGCGGCAGCACGAGCTGTTTGCCGGCGACCTCGCGATCGGCAAGTCGCTGCAGGGCCTTGGGAACCTCCTCGAGCGTGAAGCGGCCACCGATCTCGGGCGTGAACGGCCGGGCGGCGTGAAGCGCGAGCGCCTCATCGAGAGTCGCCTGCACCGCCGCGGGATCCGCGGCGAGCACGCCCCCAAAGCCGATTCCGAGAACGGATAGATTCTTGAGGAGCAGGTACTCGGCGGGAACGCGGGGCAGGATCCCGCTCGCGAATCCCACGACGAGCATTCTGCCGCCGCGCGCCAAGCAGCGCAGGGAGTCGTCGAAGAACCGGCCTCCCACCGTGTCGAGCACCACGTTCACGCCGCCACCGCCGGTCAGGCTCTCGATCGCCGGGCGAAGGGCATCGGTGCGGTAATTGACAGCGTGATGTGCTCCATGAGCTTGCGCGACGCGCAGCTTCTCGGCGGAGCTCGCTGCCGCGATAACGCGGGCGCCCAACCGTGCCGCGATGTCGACGACCGCCACCCCGACGCCGCCTCCGGCGCCACCCACCAGCACGGTTTCCCCGGCGTGGAGCTGAGCGCGCTTCAGCGCGAAGGCCGCTGTGCCGTACGCCACCACGAATTGCGCCCCAAGCTCGTCCGGCAGGTTCTCGGGGGCGCGAAAGATCTGCTGCGCGGGGACGGCGACCTGCTCCGCAAAGCAGCCGCCCGCGAGGGGTGCGCCCATGATGCGATCGCCGGGACGCCACCGATCAACGCCGGCTCCTACCCCCGTCACGATTCCGCAGAACTCCAGGCCCGGCACGAACGGCAGCGGCGGCTTGACCTGATAGCGGCCCATGACCATCAGCAGGTCCGCGTAATTGACGCCGGCAGCCAGGACTTGCGCGACCACCTCTCCGGGCTGCGGTATCAGCCCGGGCCGCTCTTCGACCGCGATGTTTTCCGGCGAGCCCAACGCTCGGAGGACGGTTGCGCGCATGAGCCGCCTTTACGCCTCCGCGGGTGCTCCCGTGCGCGCGATGCTCGGCTCGGCGGGCTGCCCCTGGCCCGCCGGCGGCCGTACGCCTCCCTCGAGCGTGATCTGCGCGCGCAAACCCGGATGGTTGTCCGCCAGCTCGAGCGAGCCGTCGTGCAGCTTCGCGATGGCCTCGACGAGGCTCAGCCCGAGTCCCACGCCCGGCGTTCCGCGGCTCGCATCGCCGCGGTAAAAGCGCTGCGTCGCCTTCGGCCTCTCGGCGGCCGGGATGCCGGGCCCGTTGTCCGACACGGTGAGTGTGACGATGCCATTCGGCCTGCGAACCACCTCGACGGTGATGCGCCCGCCCTTGCCGACGTATTTGAGCGCGTTGTCGACCAGGTTGTTGACCGCCTGCGCGAGCAGCACCCGGTCGCCCCTGACGATCACGGGTCCCGGATCGCGGAACACGAAGCTCAGGTTCTCGAGCTCCGCGGCCGGGAGGTAGAACTCGATCGCCTTGGCCGCGAGATCCGCAACGTCGACGTCCACGAAGCCCGAGCGGCGCATGCCGGCGTCGATCTCCGCAAGTCGCAGCAGCGCATTGAATATGCGGATGACGCTGTCGACGTCCGAGACGGCGGCGTCGATCTCCTGAAAAGTCTCCTCGGCGGAGGGGCGCGTGAGGGAGAGCTCCTCGAGCCGCGAGCGCAGCTCCGCGAGCGGCGTGCGCAGATCGTGCGCGATGGAGTTCGACACGTTCGAGACGCCATGGACCAGCTGCTCGATCTGCTCGAGCAAGCGATTGATGGTCTGCGCGAGTGTGTCGAGCTCGTCACCGCTCGAACGGACGTGCAGCCGGTGGCTCAGATCGCCGCGGATGATCGCGGCCACGGTCTGCTGAATGCTGTGAATGCGCGAGAGCAGGGCGCGGCGGATGAGAATGCCCCCGAGGACGCCCGCGACCGACAGGACCGCGACGGCCGCCGCGAGACCCGACCAGAAGCGCCGCTCGAGCGGAGCGAACCTCTCCACGTCGCGGCCGACGAGCAGGTTGTACCCGCCCGGCAGCACGGTGCGCACGATCGACACCATCGTGCGCTGGCCGTCGAGGTCGATCGGCAAGGTGTAGCTGCCCGGATTTTGCGGGATGCCTCGGGGCCATGCCGCGAGATTTCCGGCAAGCGGGCGCAGCGAGGCGTCGGTGAGCAGCAGGATCCGCTCGCCCGCGATCTGCATGGCGACCCGCTCCTTGATGAACGCCGAGAGGCCCGTCGGTCCGCGCAGGCGAAACACCTCGGAGAACCGCTCCGAGTCCTCCTGCAGGAGCTCGACGCGAAAGTCCTCGACGGTCGCCTGCCAGGCATAACGCAGCGGAGCGGCGAACAGGACGAGCGCCGCGAAGCCGAGCAGCACGTATCCCGTCGCGAACGTGACTGCAGACGAGCGAATGACTCTGGCCACGGGTGACTAGCCGGACGACTCCACTTCCGATTCGGAGCTGATCATATACCCCGCGCTGCGGACCGTCTTCAGCAGCGGCCGCTCGAAGTCGGCGTCGATCTTCTGCCGCAGCTTGCTGATGTGCACGTCCACGACGTTGGTCTGGGGATCGAAGTGATAGTCCCAGACGTTCTCGAGCAGCATGGTTCGCGTCACCACCTGGCCGGCGTGCCGCATGAGGTACTCGAGCAGCTTGAATTCCCGAGGCTGCAGCTGCAGGGTACGGCTGCCGCGGACCACTTTGCGCGAGAGCAGATCCATGCGCAGATCATCGACCTCGAGGGTGGTCTGCGCGGCATCCTGCCGGCCGCGCCGATTCAAAGCGTCGAGCCGCGCGAGCAGCTCGCCGAACGCAAAGGGCTTGGTGAGATAGTCGTCGCCGCCCGCGCGCAACCCGTTGATGCGCTCGTCGACGTCACTCAAAGCGCTGAGGATGAGGATAGGTGTGCTGTTGGCATCTTTTCGCAGGGCCTCGATGATGGCGAGACCATCGACGTTTCCGGGCAGCATCCGATCGATGATGATCGCGTCGTAGCGCTCGCTCGCGGCGAGAAACAGTCCGTCGCGGCC
>JASHTA010000033.1 GCA_030040795.1 Gammaproteobacteria bacterium
GTGCTCAATGCCGAGGCGGTGCGCATGGCGATCAAGTTCGGTCTGGCGATCGGTGCGCAAGTCGCGAACCACTCGGTCTTCGCGCGCAAGAACTACTTCTACCCGGATCTGCCGAAGGGCTACCAGATCAGCCAGTACGAGCTGCCGATCGTCGCCCATGGCGCCCTCGACATCCTGCTCGACGATGGAGCTCGCAAGCGGATCGGCATCACGCGGGCACACCTGGAGGAGGACGCGGGCAAGTCGCTGCACGAAGGCCTTGCCGGCTGGAGCGGAATCGACCTCAACCGCGCCGGCACGCCGCTGCTCGAGATCGTCTCCGAGCCCGATCTGCGCTCGGCGAAGGAAGCCGTCGCCTACATGAAAAAAGTGCACACGCTCGTGCGCTACCTCGACATCTGCGACGGCAACATGCAGGAGGGATCGTTCCGCTGCGATGCGAACGTCTCGGTGCGCCGCAGGGGCACGGAGAAGCTCGGCACGCGCGCGGAGATCAAGAACGTCAACTCCTTCCGCTTCGTGGAGAAGGCCATCCACTACGAGGTCGCCCGCCAGATCGAGCTCATCGAGTCCGGTGGGAAGGTGGTTCAGGAGACCCGCTTGTACGATCCCGACAAGGGCGAGACCCGCTCGATGCGCACGAAGGAGGAAGCGAACGACTATCGCTACTTTCCCGATCCGGACCTGCTGCCGCTCGAGGTCCCGCAGAGCCTGGTGGAGGAGATTCGCAAGACCCTGCCCGAGCTGCCGGACCAGAAGGCGGAGCGGCTCGCCGGGCAATACGGCCTGTCGGCATACGACGCGGGCGTCCTCACGGCGAGCCGCGAGCTCGCGTCGTACTACGAGGAGGTGGTGCGCCGCGTGCCGGGCGAGCCGAAGCTCGCCGCGAACTGGGTGATGGGCGAGCTCGCCGCCGCGCTCAATCGCGACAATCTCGACATTGCGCGCAGCCGGCTGTCGCCCGTCCGGCTCGCGGGGCTCCTCGAGCGGATCAGCGATGCGACGATCTCCGGCAAGATCGCCAAGGAAGTGTTCGAGGCCATGTGGGCGAGCGATCGCGACGCCGACGCGATCATCGCGGAGAAGGGCCTGAAGCAGATCACCGACTCCTCGGCGATCGAGCGCGTGATCGAGGAGATCATGGCGAAGAACCCCACGCAGCTCGCCGACTACTGCTCCGGCAAGGACAAGCTGTTCGGATTCTTCGTCGGCCAGGTCATGAAGGCGACGCAGGGAAAGGCGAATCCGGCGCAGGTGAACGAGCTGCTGAAGAGGAAGCTCTCTTCCTGAGGCGCACGGGCCGCTCCTTGAGTTGTGAGGGCGGCTGCCTCATTGTGAGGCCATGCTCCCCGACATCACTCTCTCACCCCTGCCGGGCGGCGATGTGGTTCGCCGCTTCATCGTCGAGAATCGCCCCGTCCGGGGACACTTCGTTCGCATGGACGCGGCGTGGCGAGCTCTGCGCGAGCACCGCGACTATCCGGCGCCGGTACGGGAGCTGCTCGGCCAGGCCGTGAGCGCATCCGTGCTGCTTGCGGCGACCCTCAAGTTTCGCGGCACATTGACCCTGCAGCTTCAGGGCAGCGGCGCCGCACGGCTGCTCGTCTCTCAATGCACTCACGACTTCAGCGTCCGCGCCCTGGTGAGGGTCGATGAGGACCGCTTGGCGGAGCCGCCGGCGGGAGCGGGCACGACGCCTATCCTCACGCCGGCGATGTTCCGCCGCCTCGTGGGCGAGGACGGCCGTCTCATCGTCACCGTCGAGGCTGCGGAGCGCGAGGTACGCTACCAGGGCATCGTGCCGCTCGCCGGCAGCTCGTTCGACGAGTGCCTGGAAGGGTATTTCGCCTCCTCCGAGCAGCTCCCGACACGCGTGAGGCTCGCGGCCGACGAGACCCATGCCGCGGGGCTGCTGATCCAGCAGCTGCCCGGCAGCCGCAGTTCGCTCGAGGATGCCGAGGCACAGTCCGCCTGGCGGGACGCGCAGCACGGAATCCGATCCGTCGGACTCGGCGAGCTGCTCGGCTCGCCCCTCGAGCGGATGCTGCTGCGGAATTTCGGCCAGCGGGATCTGCGCCTGTTCGCGGGATCTCCCGTGCGTTTCGAGTGCCGCTGCGATCCGGATCGCGTGGCGAGCTTGCTTCGCGCGCTGGGCGCCGACGAGGTGCGCGAGGAACTCGCCGAGCAGGGCACCGTCACCGTCACCTGCGACTTCTGCAATCGAACCTACCGCTTCGATGCCGTCGACGTCGAGGAGCTCTTCGCGCCAGGCTCTACGCCGGGCACCTCGGGCACCTCGGGGCCGGCGCCGGGTGCGCCTCATTCGGTCCACTGAGCGGCCCGGCTGCGCCAGGGCGTCACCGCCAGGGCTTCGCGGCCTCGGCTTCACCGCCTGGGCTTCACCGCCTGAGCTTCACCGCCGTGGCGGTTTTTCAACGCTCTCGAGATAGGCGTCCCCGCCGAGCCGGCGCATCTGGCCGACGATCCAATCGCGCCGCTCCAGGACGTAGCGCGATGGACTCGCGACCTTCAGCAGCAGAGGGTTCGGCAGCACGGCGGCAAGCAGGGCGGCCTGATCGGGAGTGAGGCGCGTGGCGGGCTCGTGAAAAAATCGGCGCGAGGCGGCCTCGACGCCGTAGACCCCGCGTCCGAACTGCGCGATGTTGAGATAGACCTCGAGGATGCGCTCCTTGGGCCAGCTGGCCTCGAGCAGCACCGTGAGCCAGGCTTCGAGCGCCTTGCGCACGTAGCTGCGCCCCGGCCACAGGAAGAGATTCCTCGCGACCTGCTGCGAGATCGTGCTCGCGCCTCGCAGCCGCTTCCCGCGCTCGCTCGCCCGCACCGCTTGACGAATCGACCTGAAGTCGAATCCCGCGTGAAAGGGAAACCGCTGGTCCTCCGAGGCGATCACGGCGAGCGCTGCGTTGGGGGAGATGTGCTCGAGGTCCACCCAGAGGTATTGCGTGCGGTAGGCGCGATCGTGTGCGAGCGTCGCGTGGATCCTCGCGCGCAGCATGTAGGCGCTCGTCACGGGATTCCACCAGCGCAATGCCAACACGGGCGCCGCGGTCAGCAGCACGAGCAGCAGAGCGAGCCGGACGAGCGTTCTCACCACGTCGCCCGAGCCCTCTTGGAGCAACCCGCGCGAGTCGCGTCGGCGCGCTACACCGGATCGATCCGGCGTTACGCCTGATCGATCCGGCGCGCGGACACTACGGCGACATCCTCGACGGGAACGTCGTCATGGCCCTTGCGGTGCGCGGTCTTCACTGCCGCGATCTCGTCGATGACGGACATGCCGTCCGTGATGCGGCCGAAGACGGCATAGCCGTCCTGGCCCGGCTTTCGATCGAGAAAATCGTTGTCCGCCAGATTGACGAAGAACTGGCACGTGGCGCTGTGAGGATTGCTGGTGCGGGCCATCGAGAGCGTGCCCCGCTTGTTCTTCAGCCCATTGGCCGCCTCGTTGCGGATCGGCTCGTGGGTCGGCTTCTGCTGCAGGTCCGGAGTGAAGCCGCCGCCCTGGATGACGAAGCCGGGAATCACTCGATGGAATACCGTTCCATCGAAATGCTCCTCGTCCACGTAGCGCAGGAAGTTCTCGACGGTCTCGGGCGCCTCGTCCGCAAGGAGCTCGACGGTGAAATCCCCATGTGATGTCTGGAATCGTACCTTCATCCTACCCCCAGCGGGCCTCGGTCATGCGCTCGTGTCCGGCGAGGTCGCGATGCGAGCGTACGTGACTGAAGCCGTGCACGACAAGCTCGCGCGCAACGCCCGCGGCCTGGGTTGCGCCGTGCTCGAGTAGCAGCCAGCCCCCGCGCCGCAGATGATTCGGCGCGTCGCGAACGATCCGCCGGATGTGCTCGAGGCCGTCCGGACCGGCCGCGAGCGCCATACTCGGCTCGAACTGCAGGGGCGGGGAACGTAGCGCCGGATCGTCGCCGGCGACATAAGGCGGATTGCTCAGCACGAGATGGAGCCTTCGCCCCACGAGCGGCGCGAACCAGTCTCCGGCGAGGAACTCCACGTTGGCGACGGCGAGGCCGCTCGCGTTGTGGCGTGCCACGCGCAGCGCCTCCTCGGAGAGGTCGGTCGCTGAAATCGTCCAGCCCGGCCGCTCGCGGGCCAACGCCAGCGCGATCGCGCCCGAGCCGGTTCCGAGGTCCGCGATCTCGCCCGTCGCATCCGGACGCAAAGCGAGCGCCCGCTCCACGAGCAGCTCCGTCTCCGGGCGCGGCACGAGGACACCGGGACCGATCGCGAGCTCGAGGGACCAGAAGCCCTTGCGGCCGACGAGATAGGCGAGCGGCTCGCCCGCGATCCGGCGCTCGATCAGCGAGAGATACAAGTCGCGCTCGCGCGGCCCGCGTCCTTCCTCGGGATGCGAGCGCAGGCGGGCGCGATGGGTTTGCAGCACGTGGGCGAGCAGCAGCTCCGCGTCGAGCCGCGGCTGCTCGAGCGCCGGCGCGAGCCGGCGCAGCCCCTCGCTCAGCAGCTCGCCGGTCGTGAGAGTCGATGCCATCCCGTGAGATCGCCGTTGCGCCTGCTCTCCTTATATCCCCCGGCTCGCCGGCAGTCGATCCATGGCTCGCTCATGGGTCGGTTGAAGCTCCTGCGCCCGGTTGAAGGGCTGAGCGCCCGGCGAGGGACCCGCTCTCGGACTCCACGGGGCAGGTCAGGTAATATTTGGTCCGTGCACCTGCTGCTCATCGAAGACGACCAGGAAGCTGCGCAGTTCCTGCTGAAAGGTCTGCGCGAGAGCGGGTATGCGGTCGATCATTCGGCGGACGGCCGCGACGGGCTCTCCCGGGCCGTCGAGGGCCGGTTCGACCTCATCGTCACGGACCGCATGCTGCCGCACATGGACGGCCTGGCGCTCGTGAGGTTCCTCCGTGAGCAGGGGGTGCGTACGCCGGTGCTGGTCTTGAGCGCGCTCGGCACGGTCGACGACCGGGTGCAGGGGCTCAAGGCGGGCGGCGACGACTATCTCACCAAGCCGTTCGCGTTCTCGGAGCTGCTCGCGCGCATCGAGGCTCTGCTGCGCCGGAGCGCGAGCCCGGACAACGCGCCCACGCGCCTCAAGGTCGCCGACCTCGAGATGGATCTGCTCAGCCGCCGCGTCACCCGCGGCGGCCGCGAGATCGAGCTCACGGCCCGCGAGTTCAAGCTGCTCGAGTTCCTGCTGAGCCATGCGGGCCAGGTCGTCACGCGCACGATGCTGCTCGAGCGGGTGTGGGACCTGCATTTCGACCCGCAGACGAATCTGATCGACGTGCACATGAGCCGGCTGCGCCAGGCGGTGGACCGGGGCTTTGCCAAGCCCCTCATCCACACGATCCGCGGCACCGGCTACGTGATCCGCGATGAAGATCAATCCGCTTAGAACGTCGGCCTTCCGGCTCGCCTTCACGAACATCGTGATCTTCACGCTCGGCGTGAGCGTGCTGCTCGGCGCCATCTATCTGCTCACGAAGACGGTGCTCGACAACGAGGTAGACGCCGTGATCACGGCGGAGATGGAGGGGCTCGCCGACGAGTACCGCCAGGGCGGTCTCACGGGGCTCGCCGACGAGCTCACGTGGCGCTCGAACAGCTGGGGCCGCACGGGCGCGGTCTACCTGCTGGTCGACGGCAATCTCGCGAAGACCGGCGGCAACCTCTTGAACTGGCCCTTCAACGGCATCCCCGAGGAGAAGTGGACGGCCTTCAACCTCGAGGCCCGGGGGGCCAACGACGACACCGTACGGCACCCCGTGCGCGCGAGCGTCATGCTGCTGCCGGACGGGTACCGGCTGCTCGTCGGCATGGACGTGAACCAGCAGGACCGGTTCATCGCGACCGTGCGCGAGGCGACACTCTGGGGCATCGGGCTCACGGCGCTCATCGGCGTGCTCACCGGCAGCTGGCTCAGCCGGCGGCTCACCCGCCGCGTGCAGGGCGCGGCCGAGACTTGCGACGCCATCGTCGGCGGCGACCTGTCGCGGCGCCTGCCCGTCACCGGTTCGCGGGACGAGTTCGACGTGCTCGCTCAGGCGGTCAACTACATGGTGGACCGCCTCGCGGAGAAGACGCAGGTGCTGCGCGCCACGTTCGACAGCGCCGCGCACGATCTGCGAGCTCCGCTTTATCGGCTGAGAGGGCGTCTCGAGGACGCGGCTCGCAATCCCACCGCGGACGAATCCGTGCGCGAGAGCGTCGAGTCGTCTCTCCAGGAGCTCGAGCACGTCCAGCGCACGCTGACGACGCTGCTGCAGATCGCGCAGGCGGAATCGGCGGTCTCCGTCGCGAACAGCGCCCCGGTGGATCTCGCGGAGCTCGCCTCGGACATGGCGGATCTGTACGAGCCGGCCGCGCGCGAGCGCAGGCTGCAGCTGACCGTGCACACGGAGGAGGACTGCGGGGTGCGCGGCAACCGCCAGCTGCTCGCCCAGGTCGTCGCGAACCTGGTGGAGAACTCGCTCAAATATGTGCCGGCCGGAGGCCACATCGAGGTGAAGGCGGAGCGGATCGGGCCGGGCTCGCGCCTGACGGTTGCGGACAACGGTCCCGGCATTCCGGAGAGCGAGCGCACGCACGTGCTGCAGCCGTTCGTGAGGCTGCCGGCGGCGGCCTCCACCTCCGGGACGGGTCTCGGCCTGAGCTTGGTTGCGGCGATCGCGAGGCTGCATCATGCGCAGCTCGCGCTGGAGGACAACAACCCGGGCTTGCGGGTCGTGCTGGACTTCGCGTCCGCGTGAGGGGCCGCGTGATGGGCTGCGTGAGGGCCCGCGCGAGGGATCCGCGTGAGGGGTCGGCTTACCGAGGCGTCAACAATGCGTCAGGTCGGGGGGTAGGCGGCCGAGATAGTCCGTGAGCATCTGCAGATCGAGCGGCTTGACCATGTGCGAGTCGAAGCCGCACTCGCGTGTGCGGCGGCGGTCCTCGTCCTGGCCCCAGCCCGTCAGGGCGATCAGGACCATCGCCTTGCCCCAAGGCTCGGCGCGGATGCGGCGCGCCACCTCGTAGCCGTCGAGTTTCGGCAGGCCGAGGTCGAGCAGCAGAACGTGCGGGCGGAAGCTCGCTGCGAGTGCGAGGGCGCTCTCTCCATCGGGCGCCGCTCGCACGGCATGGCCCGCGAGCTCCATGAGCGCCGCCAGGCTTTCGAGCGCATCGCGGTTGTCGTCCACGATCAGGATGCGGTGGCTCGTCCCCGCACAGCGCGGCGCGCTCTGGTCCGTTCGAGGCGGGGCGGGGGACGACGCGGGCGCGCGGCTCGAATCGTGGCGCGGCAGCTGCACGATGAACTCGCTGCCCTGCCCGGGGCCGTCGCTCTGCGCGCTGACCGCGCCTCCGTGCAGCTCGACGAGCCTGCGCACCAGTGCGAGTCCGATGCCGAGTCCGCCGGGCGTGCGGTCGTGGCGCGACTCGACCTGCGTGAACAGGTCGAAGATCCTCGGCAGCTGATCGGGCGGAATGCCGATGCCGGTATCCCGCACGCGGATCTCCACCGAGGGACCCACGGCCCGCGCCACGAGCATGATGCGGCCGCCCGCGTCCGTGTACTTCGCGGCGTTCGCGAGGATGTTGCCGACGATCTGCGTGAGGCGGGTGAGATCGCCCTGGACCTGGAGCGAGCCGTCCGGCACGTCGAGCTCGAGCCGCTGCCGCTTCTCGGCGAGGAGCGGTTGAGTGGTCTCGACGGCACGGCCGATGATGGTGGCGAGCTCGAGCGGCTCGCGGGCGAGATTGATCTTGCCGCGGGTGATGCGCGACACGTCGAGCAGATCGTCCACCAGATGCGTGAGCGATCCGAGCTGGCGCTCGATGACCTCGCGCGTCCAGGCGAGCTGCGGGTCCGAGGGGGGCTTGCTGCGCATGATCTCGACGGCATTGCGGATGGGCGCGAGCGGATTGCGCAGCTCATGGGCGAGCATGGCGATGAACTCGTCCTTGTGGCGGTCGGCCTCCATCAGCTGCCGCTCGATGCGCACGCGCTCGGCGATCTCGGCCTGCAAGGCGCGGTTGGCGGCTTCGAGCTCAATATTCGCGCGCTTCAAGTCCCGATTGAGCTCCTCGAGCTCGCGGGTCTTCTCGGCCTCGAGAGCCGCGTTGGTCTTGGCGAGATCGGTGTTCGCGCGCTCGAGCGCGCGGTTGAGCGACTCCAGCTCGCGCCGCTTGCAGTAAAGCTCCGTGAGCACGGCGACCTTGCTGCGCAGGATCTCGGGCACGACCGGAATGTGGACGTAGTCGACGGCGCCGACCTTGTAGCCTTTCAGCCGGTCGAGCTCGCTCAGGTTCACGCCGGAGACGAGAATGATGGGCGTGCGCTCGAACCGGGGATGCTCGTGGATCAGGCTCGCCGTCTCGAAGCCGTCGATGCCGGGCATGCTCACATCGAGCAGGATCACCGCGTAGTCCTGCACCATCAGCTTCTCGAGCGCCTCGAGGCCGGAACCCGCGCGCACGAGGTTGTGGCCGAGGTCCTTGAGGATCAGCTCGTAGGAGAGAAGCCGCGCCGGCTGATCGTCCACGAGCAGGATGTTGATGCCGCTCGCTTCCCCCGACGTGCGCATGCTCGCGCCGGCCTGTGTCATGGCGCCAGGGCGGTGCCGCTCACCTGTGCAGCCACGTCCGCACGAGCGAGAGCAGCTGCTCGGTATTGACCGGCTTCGCGACGTAATCGGATGCGCCGGCCTCCAGGCATTTCTCGCGGTCGCCCTTCATCGCCTTGGCCGTGAGCGCGATGATCGGCAGCAGGCGGAATTGCGGGTTGTCGCGGATGCGCCGGATGGTCTCGTATCCGTCCATCTCGGGCATCATGATGTCCATCAGCACGAGTGACAGATCCGACGTCGCCTCGAGAAGCTTGATGGCGTCCAGCCCGTTGGTGGCGCTCAGGACCTCCATGCTGTGGCGCTCGAGCAGGCTGTTGAGCGCGAAGATATTGCGGATGTCGTCGTCGACCACGAGAACCTTGCGGCCGCGCAGGGCTTCGTCGCTCTCGTGCAGCTCCTGGATCATGCGCTGCTTGGCGGCCGGGAGCTCGGTGATCGCGCGATGCAGGAAGAGGGCCGTCTCATCGAGCAGGCGCTCGGGCGAGCGGACGCCTTTCAGGACGATGCTCTTCGCCTTCTTGCGCAGCTCGCTCTGCTCCGCCTCCGTGAGCTCGCGTCCCGTGAACACGACGATCGGAGTGCTTCTCAGGCGCTCGTCCGCTTGCGCCACCGAGAGCAGATCGAAGCCGGACATATCCGGGAGCTTCAAGTCGAGCACGATGCAGTCGAACTCGCGCTCGCGCATCGCATCGAGCGCCTCCGTGCCGGTGCCGACGGCCGTGATCTCCACGTCCTTCTCGCGAATGAGCTCGGTGATCGACAGCCGCTCGGCCGGGTCGTCCTCGACGACCAGGAGCCGGCGTACCTGCTGGCGCGAGAAGGATTTGATGCGCTCGAGCGCCGCCTCGAGCCGGTCCGTCGTGAGCGGCTTGTTCATGTATGAGAACGCGCCGCGCTCGAGCCCGTACTGGCGCTCCTCCTCGACGGTGAGGACCTGCACCGGGATGTGGCGCGTCGCGGGGTCGCGCTTGAGCTGATTGAGCACTGTCCAGCCGAGCATGTCGGGCAGGAAGACATCGAGCGACACGGCGGTCGGCCTGTGCTTGCGCGCGAGAGCGAGCGCCTCGGCACCGGTTTTGGCGACCAGCCCCTTGAAACCGTGGTCCCGGGCGAGACTGAGCAGCACCCGGGCATAGTGCGGATCGTCCTCGACGATGAGCAGCACGGTGTCCTCGGGTTGCAGGCTCTCGCGGTCGTCCGGTATTTCCTCGGCCCGAACGGACGGCAGGACGATCGGTGCGTAGGGCGCGGGCGCCGTCCTCTCGCCGGACTCCCGCTGCGGCGCGGTGCGGCCGTACGCCGGACCCATGTAGACGAGCGGCAGGTACAGCGTGAACGTGCTGCCGCTGCCCGGCACGCTGCTCAAGCGGATCTCTCCCCCGAGGAGGTGCGCGAGCTCGCGGCTGATGGCGAGCCCGAGCCCCGTGCCGCCGTACTTGCGCGCCGTTCCGGCGTCGGCTTGCTGGAACGCCTCGAAGATGATCCTCTGCTTCTCCGGCGGAATGCCGATGCCCGTGTCGCTCACGGACAGCTCGACGACCGTCTGCGCCTGGCCGAGGGTCGGGTGATCGGCGCTCCAACCTCCCGTTGCGACGCCGACGTGCAGCCGCACGCCGCCGTGGTCGGTGAACTTGAAGGCGTTCGACAGCAGGTTCTTCAGCACCTGCATCAGGCGCTTGGAGTCGGTCGTGAGCGCACGGCCGAGATGCGGGTCGAAATTCGTGGAGAAGGTGAGCTTGCGCGAGTCGGCCTCGTGGCGGAAGTTGCGCTCGATCGTCTCGCGCAGGTGCGTGAAGGCGAGCTCCTCGCACTCGACCGTGACGGTGCCCGACTCGATCTTCGAGAGGTCGAGGATGTCGCTGATGAGGTTCAACAGGTCCGTGCCGGCCCCGTGGATGGTCTTCGCGAACTCCACCTGCCGCAGCGTGAGATTGCCGTCGCCGTTCTCGGCGAGCTGCTGGCCGAGGATGAGGATGCTGTTGAGCGGCGTGCGCAGCTCGTGCGACATGTTCGCGAGGAACTCCGACTTGTAGCGCGAGGTCAGCGCGAGCTCCGTCGCCTTGTCCTCGAGCGCGCGGCGGGCGAGCTCGATCTCCTGGTTCTTGCGCTCCACCTCCGCGTTCTGCTCGGCGAGGAGGCGCGCCTTGGTCGCGAGCTCCTCGTTGGTCTGCTGGAGCTCCTTCTGCTGGGTCTGAAGCTCGATGGCCAGCTGCTGCGACTGCTGGAGCAGGCCCTCGGTGCGCATCGTGGCCTCGATGGTATTGAGCACCACGCCGATGCTGCCCGTGAGCTGCTCGAGGAAGGCGAGGTGGGAGGCGGTGAACTCATGGAGCGAGGCGAGCTCGATGACGGCCTTCACCTGCCCCTCGTACAGCACCGGCAGAACGATGATGTTGCGCGGCGCGGCCTGCAGGAGCCCGGAGCGCACGCGGATCGAGTCCGGAGGAATGTCGGTGAGCAGCAGGCGCTGCTTCTCGGCCGCGCACTGGCCGACCAGGCCCTCCCCGAGGCGGTAGCGGCGCGGCTGCGCGTCCTCGCTCGGATCGGCATAGGTCGCGAGCTGCTTCAAGCAGGCCGTGCCGCTCACCGTATCGATCACGTAAGTGACGGCCTGCTGCGCGTTGACGAGCGGCGCAAGCTCCGAGAGCAGCATCTGCCCGACGGTGACGAGGTCGCGCTGGCCCTGCATCATGCGGCTGAACTTCGCGAGGTTGGTCTTGAGCCAGTCCTGCTCGGTGTTGCGCTCGGTGGTCGCGCGCAGGTTGCCGATCATCGCGTTGATGTTGTCCTTGAGGTCGGACACCTCGCCGCGCGCCTCCACCTGGATCGAGCGAGTGAGGTCGCCCTTGGTGACGGCCGTTGCGACTTCCGCGATCGCGCGCACCTGGGTGGTGAGATTGGCCGCGAGCAGGTTGACGTTCGCGGTGAGGTCCTTCCACGTCCCGGCCGCGCCGGGCACGTGGGCCTGGCCGCCGAGCCGGCCTTCCACGCCGACCTCGCGCGCGACCGTCGTCACCTGGTCCGCGAAGATGGCGAGCGTATCCGTCATGCTGTTGATCGTGTCGGCGAGCGCCGCGACCTCTCCCTTCGACTCCACCGTGAGCCGCTGGCGCAGGTCGCCGTTCGCGACGGCCGTGACGACCTTCACGATGCCGCGCACCTGGTTCGTGAGGTTCGCGGCCATGACGTTGACGTTGTCGGTCAGGTCCTTCCAGGTTCCCGCGACGCCGGGCACGACCGCCTGGCCGCCCAGCTTTCCCTCCGTGCCCACGTCTCGCGCGACGCGCGTGACCTCCGCGGCAAACCCGTTCAGCTGATCGACCATCGTGTTGATGGTCTCCTTCAGCTGGAGGATCTCGCCGCGCACGTCGACCGTGATCTTGCGCGAGAGGTCGCCGCGGGCGATGGCGGTCGCCACCTCGGCGATGTTGCGCACCTGGCCGGTGAGGTTGCTTGCCATGAAGTTGACGTTGTCCGTCAGGTCCTTCCACGTTCCGGCCGAGCCCGGCACGATCGCCTGGCCGCCCAATTTGCCTTCGGTGCCGACTTCGCGCGCGACGCGCGTCACCTCGGCGGCAAATCCGTTCA
>JASHTA010000334.1 GCA_030040795.1 Gammaproteobacteria bacterium
AGCCCGCACGCCTGGATCACGCCGTCGCCGTTCGCGAGAATGTTCCGATGCGTGAGCACGACGCCCTTCGGCTCGCTGGTCGAGCCGGAGGAGAACTGAATGAACGCGATGTCGTCCGGCCCGGCGCGGGCGGGCTTGCCCGCGCGCGAGATGTCGTCGAGCTGATCGACGAGGAATGCGCGACGCTTGAGCTCCTCGAAGGTGTTCTGCTCGCCGGCCGCCGCGGCAAAGGCGCCGATGCGCTCGAGCGAGCGTCCGTCCGAGTAGAGATAGGGCGCGCCGAGTTTGCGCGCGATGCGCAGCAGTTTGTGGCGATGCTCGTCGCTGATTCCGAGTGCGACCGGCACGGGGACGATGCCCCCGAGAATCGCGGCCCAGAAGGCGTCGATGAACTGCTCGTTATCGTTCAGGAACAGGATGAGCTTGTCCCCGCGCCGCGCGCCGAGGCGCTGCAGGTGATGCAGGATTCCGAGCGCGCGCTCGTAGAGCTCCGAGAACGAGACCGTGCGCTCGCTTTGCTCTCCCTCGAGGTAGGTGACGTTGCGCGGTGTCTTGCGGTTGGCTTCGATGAGCTCGGTGAGCGTTGCGGCAGTGCGCATTAGCGGCGTTCCAGCCTCATGAAAAGTGGCTTGCGGGTGCGAAGGTTGATCTGGGCCTCGAGCGCGATGGGCTCGTCCGAATCGCGGATCAGCCGGTAGCGCCGCGCGAGCTTGTACAGGTGCACGAGCATCTCGTAAAGGGCAAACGTCTCGCCGATGCAATGCCGCGGGCCGGCGGCGAACGGCATGTAGGCGAAGCGCGGCCGCTCCGCATCGTGATCGGGGGCGAAGCGCTCCGGCCGGAAGGCATCCGGCTCCCGCCAGTACCGCGGGTGACGGTGAAGCAGGTACAGGCACAGCAGAACGTCCGCGCCCGCGGGGATCTCGTAGCCGGCCAGCACGTCAGGCCCGACAGCGCGGCGCGAGAGCAGCCATCCCGGGGGGTAAAGCCGCAGGGCCTCGTCGATCACCTGCCGCGTGTAGGTGAGCGTCTCCACCTGCGCGAGGCTCGGGGCGGAGAGCTCCGGCGCCGCGCTGACTTCTGCGTAGAGGCGTGCATCCACGTCGGGGTGCTGCGACAGCAGAAACCAGGTCCAGTTGAGGCCGCTCGCGGTCGTCTCGTGGCCGGCGACGACGAGCGTCAAGATCTCGTCGATCATCTGCCGGTCCGCCATCGCCTCCCCCGTCTCCTTGTCCCGCGCGCCCATCAGCATGGCGACATAGTCGGCGTGCTCCTCCGCGCCCTCGCGGCGCCGGCGGATGAGATCGGCGACATGCCTGGTGAGGGAGCGGAACTTGTAGGCGAACTGGAGGTTTCGCGCCGGCTCGCGGGCGACGACCTCGAACGGGTTGCCGCCGAGCTCCCGGGAGAGCCGCTCGAGATCGCGTCCGAAGATCGATCGCAGGACGACGTCGAGCGTGAGCTCGCTCATCTCCTCCGTGAGGTTGATCCGCTCGCCACGGCGGCAGGCACCGTCCCAGCGCTCGATGAAACGGTCGTTCGCCTCGCCGATCACGCGCGCAAACTCGGTGATCACGCGGCGGTGGAACAGCGGCTGCATCATGTACCGCTGGCGCCGCCACAACTCGCCCTCGCTCGTCATGATGCCGTTGCCGAGCAGGATCTTGACGCGGTCGAGGCCGATTCCCTTGGTATAGTTGCGGTGGTTGGTGACCAGCACGCGCTTCACGTCGTCGGGATGATTGACGACGTAGGTGTACGACTTTCGGCCGGGCGCGTAGACGCGGTAGATATCGCCCAGGCGCGCGAACAGCTCGGTCATCCGCTCCAGGGAGTCCTCCGCGGAGCCGATGTCGAACGGGGGCTCGGCCTCGGGCGGCTGGGTGGGAGCCGGCTCGGTTGCGATCATGCAGCACGTGGATAATGACGGAATGGGGGCATCTTACCGGAAGCGCTTTGCTCTCGTGTCCCGCCGCATAGCGCGGCGCGGCTACACGGCGCGGCCGACCGCATGAGCACCCCCGGCCCGGACGGCGGGCTGCGAAACACGCTGTACCGCACGAGCACGCGCTCGGGTCGGCGCATGACGGCGGCCCGGCGGCTTCTCTATCGCGTGGCCGTTCCGGTCGCCACCGCGATCATCAGAGCCTGGTGGCTCACGTGCAGGGTGGTGCGGGTCGAGGGGGCCCATTACCTCGAGGAGGCGTTGTCGGACTCGCCCTCTCTCATCCCCTGCTACTGGCACCAGCACCAGCTCTTCTGCGGGAAGCTCCTGCTCGAGCAGCGCTCGCGGCTCACCGTCGGGTGGCTCGTCAGCCCCTCCGTCGACGGCGAGTTCGGCGCGATGATGGTGAGGCGGGCCGGCGCCGCCGTGATCCGCGGCTCCTCGACCCATACGGGCGCGCGGGCGCTGCGCGACTACTATCACGCGCTCGTCAAGGAGCAGATCTCCCCGATCATCACTCCCGATGGCCCTCGCGGACCGCGCTTCAAGTTCAAGCCGGGTGCCATCCTGCTCGCCCAGATGTCGGGGCGCCCGATGCTGCCGATGGCGTATGCGGCTTCACGAGCCTGGCTCGTCAAGTGGGACAAGTTCGTGATCCCGGTTCCCCTCTCGCGGATCGCCGTTGCCATCGGCCCGCCCCGTTACGTTCCTCGAGTGACCGATTCCGGCGGGCTCGAGCGCTTGCAGGGCGAGATGGAGCAGGAGCTCAAGAGGTTGTACGGGACCGCCCGAGCGGCCCTTGGGTGACCGCTACGGCCACGGTGCGGGCTGACAACCCGGCCACGATGCGGGCCGGCGACCCGGCCATGGTGCGTGCCGATGACCGGCCGCCGGGGCTCTCCGAGGTCCGAAACTGTAAAACCCTGCTTGAACAGCATGTTAGCTTGTATTCCTGATTTAGTATGCGAGAATTGTCCACGCCCGAGTTCACTGAGGGAGGGGAACGATCAACGATGTCCAGTCTGCCGCCGGAAACGCCCGCAGCGCTGACGGCCTCGGACATCCTGTCCTCCGATGCGTGGACCGGCCGGCCGAATCCGACCGCTTTCGGCATTGACGTCGAATGCACCAAGATCGCCGTGGACCTGCAGAACCTGCGGCAGGACTCGGCGAGCGAATCCATTCAGCGCAGCCTCGATCGGGTCGCGGAGCTCACCGCGAGCGACTGCGCGTTCGTCGCGCTGATCGGCGCCGATTGGCGCTTCGGCGATATTCATGTTGCGCGGCGCGGCCTGGTGCCCTGCCAGCCCGAAGGGCTTCAGGGCGAGTCGCTCGCCAACTATCCCTGGCTCGAGTCCCGCCTCGAGCACATGCGGCTCACGGAGCTTCGCGACACCGCCTCGCCCCGCCTGGACCAGCTCGCCGAGGCGCACCGCTTCTGCGAGCTGCAGCTCGGCTCGATCCTGTTCATCGCTTTCGGACGCCCGAGCGAGCCGGCCGGCATCCTGGCGCTCGCGCGCATCCAGCCGCGCGGCGCGTGGGACGTGAACTTGCAGCTGCTGCTCAAGCTCCTGGGCACGAGCCTCGGGACCGGTCTCGAGCGAGTGCGGCTCGCGCACCGCCTCGCCCGGCTCGAGGAGCGCGTCAGCCGCTCGCAGGCCGTCGCCAACGATGGGCTCTGGGACCTCGACGTGGAGAGCAACGAGGTCTACTTCTCTCCGCGCTGGAAGGCCATGCTCGGGTACGGCGAGGATGAGCTGCGCGACTCGCCCGATTGGCGCAACCTGGTTCACCCCGACGATCTCGCCCGGGTGCAGGCGGCTCTCCGGGACCATGTCGCCGGAAAGACTCCGATCTTCGAAAGCGTGCACCGCATGCGCCACCGCAGCGGCGAGTGGCGCTGGGTGCTGAGCCGCGCTCAGGCCCGCGTCGATGCGCACGGGCGCCTGCTGCGCCTCGTCGGCGTGGAGCTCGATATCACGGAGCGCAAGATCTACGAGGAGGCGCTGTTCCGGGAGAAGGAGAGCGCGCAGATCACGCTGCAGTCGATCGGAGACGGCGTGATCACGACCGATGCGAACTCGGTGATCGACTACATCAATCCGGTCGCCGCGGAGCTCACGGGGTGGCGGCTCGAGGATGCGATGGGGCGTCCGGTCGAGGAGATTTTCCGCGCCTTCCATGAGGAGACCTGCGAGCCGCTCGAGAATCCGCTCTCCGTCTCGATCCGCCGCGTCCGCCTCATCAAATCCGTGCGGCCCATGCTGCTCATCCGCCGCGACGGCAACGAGCTGTACGTGGAGGCGACGGCCGCGCCCATTCGCGACGGCCAGGGCCACGTAGGCGGCGGGGTGCTCGTATTCCACGACGTGAGCGAGTCGCGGGAGCTCAACCGGCGTCTCTCGTACCATGCGAGCCACGATCTGCTCACGGGCCTCGTCAACCGCCGCGAGCTCGAGAGCCGCATCGAGCGGGCGCTGAAGAGCGCCAAGGCCCGCGAGGCGTCCTTCGCGCTCTGCTACCTCGACATCGATCAGTTCAAGATCATCAACGACACCTGCGGACACAGCGCGGGCGATGCCCTCCTCGGGCAGGTCGGCGCGCTCCTGAAGAGCAAGGTCCGCTGGCGCGATACGCTCTCGCGGCTGGGCGGGGACGAGTTCGGCATCCTCCTCGAGAGCTGCTCGCTCGATGAGGCGATGCGCATCGCCGAGCAGCTGCGCGAGGCCGTGCGCAACTTCCGCTTCACCTGGGAGGACCGGGTGTTCCGCCTCGGAGCGAGCGTCGGGGTCGTCCCGATCTCCGCCGACAACGAGGATGTCGCCTCGATCCTCTCGGCGGCGGACAGTGCCTGCGCGGCAGCCAAGGAGGCGGGCCGCAACCGTGTCCACAGCTTTGCCGAGAACGACGTCGAGCTCATGCGGCGCCGCCGGGAGATGCAATGGGCCGCGCGGATCAACGCCGCCCTGGAGGAAGGCCGGTTCGAGCTCTACCGCATGCAAATCCAGCCGCTGCAGCGGGTCGAGCCGGGGGCGCACTACGAGCTGCTCCTGCGCTTGCGCGATGAGAACGGGCGCATCGTCTCCCCGGAGAGCTTCATCGCGGCGGCGGACCGCTACGCCATCACGCCGGCGATCGATCGCTGGGTGATCGAGAATGCGTTCCGGTGGCTCGTCTCGGAGGCGGACGAGCGCGAGAAGCTCATGCTTTGCTCGATCAATCTCTCGGGCCAGAGCCTCGGCGACGACAAATTCCTGCCGTTTGTCATCGATCAGTTCCACCGCAGCGGGCTCGATGCCTCGAAGATCTGCTTCGAGATCACCGAGACCGCCGCGGTCGCCTCCTTCTCGCAGGCGAACCGCTTCATCCAGGCTTTGAAGGAGCTCGGCTGCAAGTTCGCGCTCGACGACTTCGGCCGGGGGCTCTCCTCGTTCGGGTACCTCAAGCACTTTCCGGTGGACTTCCTGAAGATCGACGGCAGCTTCGTGCGCGAGATCCTGCGCGATCCCATCGACCGGGAGATGGTGCGCTCCATCAACGAGATCGGGCATCTGACGGGCAAGCAGACCGTCGCGGAGTTCGCCGAGAACGCCGAGATCATCCAGATGCTGACGAGTCTCGGTGTCGACTACGCGCAGGGGTATGGCGTCGCGCAGCCGCAGCGGGTGCTCAAATCCGCCGTCGCGTAGCGCGCACGCTCAGGCGAGGGGGGCGGTCATGCGCGCCGCGGGGGCGCAGTCTAGCGTGTCGAGAACTCGAGGCGCATCGAGAGATCCACCGCACGCACGTGCTTGGTGAGTCCGCCGACAGAGACGTAATCGACTCCGGTCTCGGCGATGGCGCGCACCGTCTCGAGGCTCACGCTGCCCGAGGCCTCGAGCCTCACTGGCGCACCG
>JASHTA010000335.1 GCA_030040795.1 Gammaproteobacteria bacterium
GTGTTGGGGTTTGCCGTGGTGGCCGGCATCCTCACAGCAGTGCTCGCCATGGCGTCCGGTTTTCGTCACACCTTCGACGTCGCCGCGCAGGACACCACCGCGATCGTGCTGACCGAGGGCAGCAAGAGCGAGGGAGGGGCCAGTGTTTCGACGGGCGCGGTCGCGGACGCCCTTCAAGCTCCGGGAGTCGCACGCGCAAATGGCGTACCTCTCATTGCGCCGGATCTCTTGGGCAGCTTGCCGGTGCAATACAAGCAGCGGAATCTGGCGGCGCGGATCACCCTGCGGGGCGTATCGCCCACCCTGTTCACGATCGACAAGGCACTTCGGATCGTGCGGGGGCGGTGGTTCCGGCCGGGTCTGGATGAGATCGTGGTGGGCACGGCGGCCGAGAGCAGTTTCCGGGATCTCGCTCCGGGCGATCGGGTGTTGGCCGAAGGCAGGATCTGGACGGTGACCGGAGTTTTCTCCGCCGGCTCGCAGTTCTTCTCCTCCGAGGCCTGGACCAGCCTCGGCTCGCTGCAGGGGGCCCAAAAACGCCACGACGCCTACTCATCGCTTTATGTGGAGCTGACATCACGCAGCGCCTTGAACGCGTTCGCGCGAGCGCTGGACCGCGATCCGCAATTTACGCTGAGCGCCATGCGCGAGAGCGCCTATAACGCGTACCAGGCGTCAGAGATGAGCAAGCTGATGACCCGAATCGGCGGATTTTTCACGGCGATGATGGCCGCGGCTGCGGTCTTCGGTGCGATGAGCACCCTGTTGGTGATGGTGGAGAGCCGTCGCTTCGAGGTTGCGCTCTTGCGCGCATTGGGTTATCCGCACGGGATCGTGTTCGCCGCCACGCTCCTCGAAGGATCGCTGTTGGGAGTGGCGGGTGGTGTGGTCGGGGCTGCGGTGGCCTATGTGGGCCTGGACGGCCATATGGCGAGCACGCTCGGGATGGGTGGGGAGCTCGCCGTGAGCACCGACACGCCTCAGGTCTTCTTTCATTTCCTGGTCAGCGGCTCGATCATGGTCGGCGCGGTCCTGTGGGCCTTTGGCATGGGATTGATAGGAGGACTGTATCCGGCCCTGCGGGCCGCGCGTATGCCGATTGCGGCGGCCTTGAGGGACATTTGAGATGACCTGACCATTCAGCGCCCCGTCCATCACCGGGCCGACCTGTTCGTCGATATGCTCTCATGCGTCCGCGCAGCTTGGCTTGCAGCAGACGTCGCTCTCGACCGGGCATGCGTTGCGCGCGGACCATCGGCCAGCGCGGTATCGGCACTACTTCAAGCGCGAAGGTCTTTACGAGCCTGGGCTGGATGTGGCGGGTCTATATGGGGTAAATATGGGAGAATTGTCTTAATTGGACAAATAGAGAATATTGGGTAATTGGCGTATAGTTCGACCAGGGTCGCGAGATCTGGAGACGCCTATGACCACCTCGGCCAAGACAGCCATCTTTCTGCCTCTGGCCAAACTGCCTCGCACACCCGCCTCCGATCTCAAGAAGCTCGGATGGCGAGGAATGATGAATGCGTTGCGGAGTAAGGGAAAGCTACTGGTCACGAATCACGACGAGCCCGAGGCCGTCATCATTCCCGTGGAGGAATATGACGCTCTTATGCAAATCGTAGAGCAGTCGGAGGCACAGGCCGAATCGGCGCTGGCAGGACTCCGGAAAAGCTTTGATGAGCGACTTGCGGTACTTCGGGATCGATCCGCAGCCGCTCGTCTGCAGTCGACAATTCGTGGTCGCGCCAAGTTGGGCGGGAAGTTAAAAGCTGGCTCTGGCTACTGATGACGCGCCCCGTTCTCTACGTTCTTGCTGGCGCCAACGGAGCCGGCAAGAGCTCGATCGGCGGTCATCTCCTTGAGCGCGACGGACTGACCTGGTTCAACCCCGATACGTTCGCCCGCGAATTGAGGGCCGCAACCGGATACGACCAGGAGACGGCGAACGCGCATGCCTGGCAAGAGGGCATGCGGCGCCTCGACGAAGCCATCGCGAAGGGAGCGAATCACGCCTTCGAAACTACACTGGGGGGCAGGACAGTAGCAGCGAAGATCCTGGAGGCGACAAAGACGCACGACGTCTTGATTTGGTTCTGCGGACTGTCTTCCCCGGAACTGCACATCGCCCGCGTAAAAGCACGCGTCGCGGCAGGCGGCCATCCCATCCCCGAAGAGAAAATCCGCGAGCGCTACCCGCTTGCGCAACTCAACCTCATCAAACTGATGCCGCACGTGGCCTACATCAAGGTATACGACAACAGCACCGAAGCCGCAGCCGACGGGACGGTGCCTGATCCGCTGCTGGTGCTCGAGATGAAAAACGGCCGAGTGATCTACCCCGACCAAGAAGATCTCAATGCGTTGCAGCGAGTGCCAGAGTGGGCAAAATCAATTCTCGAAGCTGCGCTTCGAAATAAGACATCGGTGAAAGCGCCATCCTCGTGAGGCGACCGACGATCCTTCCGCGGAGGACCTGTGTCTCCCCCTGATTTTCTGCAGGCTGCCCGGTGCTATCGACGTGCGGCTGACACTGGCGACAGTTGGACGCAATATTAAGTTCGGTCATTGTCGAACGTGTCCAATACCCTGACACCCGCAGGCACCGATATATAGATTAGAATATAGCGCAACGATCATCGGGGGATACGACATGCGAATGATCCACAAGGCACTCGTGACCTGCGCCATCGCCGCCACCTGCGGCTGCGCCGGGCTGGTCCAGCAACCGGATGCGACCGGGCCGCGCGGCGAAGCCGACTGGCCGACCTTCGGGGGCAGCAATGCGCGCACCAATGCCAACATGGCGGCGACGAAGATCACGGCTGCCAATGTGGGCTCCATGGTGCGCCAGCAGGTGAAGATCTCCGCGCCCATCGATGCCGGGCTCATCTACCTGAAGGCCGTAAAGGTCGACGGCGCATCTCACGACGTTTTTTTCGGCACCACCAACCTGGGCAGGACCGTGGCAATCGACGCCAATGACGGCCGGGTGCTGTGGGAATACGCACCGCCCGGATTCGACGAGGCCGCCGCCGTCAAGGGAGCCCCGGGCGGCATGCGGGGTCTGATCGTCAAGCAGATCACCAATTCGACGCCGGTCGCGGACGCCAACCGCCGGTTCATTTATGCAGCATCCGCCGACGGCAAGGTCACCAAGATCTCGATCGCCGACGGCCAGGCGGTGTGGAGCACTGCCGTAACCAGGCTGCCGAGCATGGAGAAGCTGGATTCGCCCTTGTCATTCGTCCACGGGAACGTACTGGTGTCCACTGCCGGCTATGTG
>JASHTA010000336.1 GCA_030040795.1 Gammaproteobacteria bacterium
AGAGCACTGGAACGCCGAGCCCGCCGGCGCCCACGACCAGCACCGTGCTCGCCCGCAGTCTCGCTTGTCCACCGGGACCGACTTCCTTGAGCGCCATCTGGCGCGAGTAGTCCGGTACGAGCCCGAGCGTGGACATCCGCGCCGGAGCGGCCGCCGCGACCGCAGGATCGTGCGCGCGCAAGTCGCCGTGCTCGTGCTCGTGCTCGTGCGTGTGCGTAGGCGCCTGCGGGTGCGTAGGCGCCTGCGTACCGTGATCGTGATCGTGCGCCGCCGCCGCACAGCGCTCGCAATTCACCCAGCCCGAGTCGCCGTTCTCGTAGTGCTCCTTCTTCCAGATCGGCAGGCGATGCTTGACCTCGTCGATGATGTAGCGGCACGCGAGGAACGCCTCGTTGCGGTGGCGGGAGCTCGCGCCGACCCAAACGGCCATATCGCCGATGGCGAGATCCCCGATGCGATGAACGCAAGCGGCATGCTCGACACCGAAGCGCTCGACCGCCTCGGCGAGGATGCGCTCTCCTTCCTTCACCGCGAGCGGCTCGAACGCCTCGTACTCGAGGTGTGTGACGCGCTGCCCTTCATTGTGATCGCGCACCCAGCCCTCGAAGCTCGCGTATCCGCCGCACGCGCGGTCGGCGAGCGCCTGCCGCAGGGAGGCGGCATCGATGGGGTCACGGGTGAAGGCAAATGTTTTCATACCCTCTCGCAAGAATCCGTCCCTGGAGCTCGGATCCGGCTCGCCATCCATGCCGGGCGCTCACCCGACCACCGCTTGACCGCAGCGTCCGAGCTCACCCGCCGGCGACCGGCGGAATGAACACGACCGCATCGCCTTCGCCGATCGGCTGGGACCAGTCGCCGAACTCCGCGTTCACGGCAACCCGCAGCATCTCGGGCGCCAGGGAGAAGGGATGCCGCTCCCGCAGCTCTTCGTACAGCTCGCGCGGCGTGCGCGCCGTCGTCGTTACAGACTCGGCGCTGCGCCCGGCCTGCTCGCGCAGCAGAGCGTAGTACTGCACCTCGATGCGCCTCGCCGGACGCTCACCCGCGACGGACTGCAAGCTGGTGAGGGCAGATCCGTATTCCTCCGGTGTATTCACGTTGTCGAGCGCGCGCGGATCGGGCTGATCGAGGAGCTCGGTATCCGCCTGCCGCAGGAACTTGCGCGGGCAATCGCGCCCGCTCGTGACGTAAGAGGCGATCGCGGCGCGGGTCGAGGGCTCGTAGATGGCGCAGAGCGGCTCGGGCTGCCCGTTATAGCTCGAGCGATAGGCGGTCGCTTGCCGCTCAGGCCGGCGCGACCGCACGAGGTGCTCGAGAGTCGCTGCCTCGAGGAAGGGGAGGTCGCAGGCGAGGACGAGCCAGGCGACCTCGGGGTGCTCGGTTTGAGCCGCGAGGATGCCCGCGATGGGGCCGAGCCCCTCCCGCGTGTCCACGATCTGGGCGAAGCGGCTGCGCACCGGGTCGTCGACCTGGTCTCGCCTGACGGAGACGAACGACCGCGCAACGTAGGGTCGCAGGAGCTCCATCGCGTGCTCGAGCTGGCTGCCGCCCCGATATTGGAGCGCGGCCTTGTCATGGTGCATGCGCGTGCTATGGCCGCCCGCGAGCACCAGCCCGTACAGGGCGGGGCTGTCTTGCGAAGCCTTCAGGGCCGGCGAAGCGCTCATGACCGGGAATTGTAAGGCCGTCGGCGCGAGCCGGTCGATCGACGCTGAAAGTCGCGCCGCCCGCCTGCCTTGGCGAGCAGCCGGACACCGGAGATCTCGATGTCGTGGGAGAGCGCTTTGCACATATCGTAGATCGTGAGCGCGGCCGCGAAGGCGCCCGTGAGCGCCTCCATCTCGACCCCTGTCCGGTGATGCACCGAGACGGTGCAGCGAATTCGCAGGCCTCGCGGAGCCGGCTCGATCTGCACTGCACAGTTTTCGAGCGCGATGGGATGGCAGAACGGGATCAGCTCCGGCGTGCGCTTGGCCGCGAGCACACCGGCGATGATCGCCGTATCGAAGATCGGCCCCTTCTTCGTGCGATGGCCGGTGCGGCGCAGCTCGAGCATGACTCGGCGGGGAAGCAGCACCCGCGCCTCGGCGGTCGCCGTTCGATGGGTCACCTCCTTGCCGCCTACATCGACCATGGCGGGCCGCTTCTGCGCGTCGAGATGAGTGAGGCGGGGGGATTTCATGCGTGGCGGGCGTTCGCTGGTGCCCAGGTCACCCTCCGATATAGTACATCTCGATCTTGCGCTGCTCGCCCGAGGAGCGGCGGAGGCTTGCCCGCAGCTCGCTGTACCGGTCGGAGCGTGCGACCCAGATCCGCCGGATGAGATCGGTCAGCTCCTCATCGGTCGCGCCGGCGCGCAGCACATCGCGCAGGCTGGTGCCGTGCGTCGCGAAAAGGCACGTGTACAGGATGCCATCGGAGGACAGCCGGGCCCGCGAGCAGTCGCCGCAGAAAGGCTGCGTCACCGAGGAGATGAAGCCGATCTCGCCCTGCCCGTCCGCGAACGCATAACGCGCCGCCACCTCGCCGCGATAATTGCGCTCGAGCGGCACGAGCGGCCAGCGCTCGCCGATGCGAGCGACGAGCTCCTTGGACGGGACGACCAACTCCGGCTGCCAGTGATTGCGGTTGCCCACGTCCATGTACTCGATGAACCGCACGATCACCCCCGTGCCACGAAAGCGCTCGACGAGGCTCATGATGGCGTGATCGTTCACGCCGCGCTGCGCCACGGCGTTGATCTTGATGGGCGCGAGGCCTGCGCGTTGCGCGTGCTCGATGCCGTCGAGCACCTCATCGAGGCCCCCGAAGCCCCCGCTCATGCGCGCAAAGACTTGGGGCTCCAGGCTGTCGAGGCTCACGGTGATGCGATGCAGGCCAGCCGCCTTGAGCTCCGCCGCGTGCTTGGCGAGGAGGACGCCGTTCGTCGTGAGGGCAACGTCCTCGACCCCGGGGATGGTCGTCAAATCACCGATGAGATCGGCGAGATTCGCGCGCAGCAGCGGCTCGCCACCGGTCAGGCGCAGCTTGCGGGCGCCCAAGTGCACGAAAAGGCGGGTGAGCCGGACGATCTCCTCGAAGGACAGCCGCTCGGTGGACTTCAAGAACCGGTAGGCATCGTGGAACTGCTCCCGCGGCATGCAGTACGGGCAGCGAAAGTTGCACCGGTCCATCACGGAGATGCGCAGGTCGCGCAGGGGGCGCTGGAACGTGTCTCGGGGGCGTGGGACGCCCAAGGGCAGGACGACTTCTGTGGACGATGGCATATCAGCGGGCCGGAAGCTCAATGAACTCTATGACCGCTCGGACCCGAAAAAGATTGCATGGGTCACCACCGATACAGCCGCGCAACGAAGCCCTTCGGGAACGTGGCGGGGCCCGGCGGCAGCTCGACGAAGCCTTCGGTCCCGCCCAGGGCGACGAAATCCCCCGAGCCGTTCGTGGGGCAGGGGACAGCCCACGAGCGCCCCCACTCGTCTACCTCCATACGCACCGGCAAAAAGGAGGGGAGATCCGTTGCGGTCTCGAAGGGTCCGTGCAACGCAATCTTCTCCGGTTGCGAGGAGGCTTGGCCCATCGCGGCGAACAGCGCCGGGATGACATAGCGTGTGAGGCACACCAGCGTCGAGACGGGGTTGCCGGGCAACGCGAACACGGCTGCGCCCGTCGGTGCGACCCCGAACCAAAGCGGCTTGCCCGGACGCTGCGCCACTCGGTGGAAAATCGTCCGCGCGCCGAGCTCGGTCAGCACCCGTGGCACGAGGTCGAAGCGGCCGGCCGACACTCCACCGCTCAAGATGAGGACATCGTGCGTGTCGAGGTGGAATCTGAGGCGGCTCTGCAGCGCCTCCGGGTCGTCGCGCACGTGATCTTCCGCCACTCGCTGGAATCCGTGGCATCTCAGCGCCGCGATGATGCCGTAGACGTTGGAGCGGCGGATTTGATGCGGCAGAACGGCCTCGCCAGGCTCGACGAGCTCGTTGCCCGTCGAGATGACGGCAAGGGCCGGCTGATGGCTCACTCGGATGCGCGCCATGCCGGCGGATGCCGCGATCGCAACCTCGGGCGCCGCGAGCCGGGTACCGGTTTGCAGCAGCAGCGAGCCCTGGCGGGTGTCGCTGCCGCGACGGTGGACGTGCTGCCACGGCTCGATCGACGCGTCGGCCGCGAGCTGCGCCACACCGTCGGCCACGGTGATCTGCTCGACGGGGACGACGGCATCGCAGCCCGCGGGCAGCACGGCGCCGGTCATCACCTCGATGCAGCTGCTCCGCGAAGCCAGGGTCAGGGGTGCATCGCCTGCCGCCTGCATCGCCTGGACACGCAGCCGCCGTGTCCCTTCGCGGGGCGCCGCGCTGTGGAGGGCAATTCCATCCATCACCACGCGGTCGAACGGCGGCTGGTCGCGCTCGGAGTAGACGTTCTCCCGCAGCACGGCTCCCGAGCACTGCGCCAGCGGCAGAGACTCGACAGGCAGGCACGGGAGGTGCTGCCCGATCAGCTCCTCGGCCTCCGCGATGGTGAGCATGGTCTGGCACTCTCGAGGGTGCCATCCGGCGGCGGCGCGATGCGCCTCAGCTCTTGTGCTTGGCCTTGTAGATCTTCACTTGCTCGTTGAAGCGGTTCGTGATGGCGGTATCCGCATCGACGGCCGCATCGTTCTTCTGGATCAGAACGTTGTCGAGCTCCGACTTTTTCTTGTCGTAGGCCTTCTTCTGATCGGCGGTCATCTTGCTCGGATCCGCGCCCGTGAGCTGCTGATCGTGTTCGAGCCGCAGGCAGTCGGTGTAGGCCTTGATACTGCTGTCGTAGGCCTTCACGGCCGTCTGCCCGGCCAGCATCTCCTTCAGGGTCGCGGTGTTGCCGTCCGGAATATGATCCGGGGCCTGCGGGTACACGCAGGTCGCGTATGACCGTCCGGCCGCGAGGGCGGCAAGAGAGAAAATCAGCGGTAACGTCTTCATTTTAGGTTCCTCCGCTTCCTATCTTATGCGATTTTACCGGGGGCGGAAGCCGGTCGGCCGGGGTCCGGCCTTGCGGCAGGGTACCGGCGCGCGGGAAGGGCTCCTTGGGCCGGAAAGACCGGACCCGAACCCGGGCCGGGCCCCGCACCGAACCGGGCCCGCACCGGTGCCCGGGCGGGACCCGGACCTAGCCCTCGCCCCGAGCCCGGCCCCCGCAGGACGGTGGGCAGCGGCCGAAGGCCGGTCGAGTTGGTAAGATCGCGATCCCGCGCCCGTAGCTCAGTTGGATAGAGCATCAGGCTTCGAACCTGAGGGTCGGGGGTTCGAATCCCTCCGGGCGCGCCATTCCTTCTAGGTCCGACGACGCTTTTGAGTAGCGTTTGGTAGGCAGTCAAGCCCCGCATCGGGGCAATAGCCTCGAGGGACTCGATGACATCGGCGGAATCTTCATGGCGATAGCCTAGGGTCCCAGCACCAGCAGTACGTCGCCGGCCGTGACCGACTGCCCGCGCCGGTAGCACACTTGCGTGACGGTGCCGGCACGCTCGGCGTGCACCGTGATTTCCATCTTCATGGCCTCGAGCACCACCAGCGTGGCGCCGCGTTCCACCCGTCCGCCAACCCGTGCATCGAGCTTCCAGACACTGCCGCTGACCGGAGCACTGACGGCTACATGGCCTGCGGCCAGGGAGATCGAGACCGCCTCGGCGGTCGCGCCGGGTGCCGAGTCGCTCGATTCGGCGCCGACGTCCGTCGCGCGATCCTGCAAACTCTGCCAGCGTCCGCGCTCGGCATCGAACGCAGCTTGCTGCCGAGCTTTGAAGGCGGCGATCGATGCGGCATTTTCGGCGAGAAAGCGCTGGTATTC
>JASHTA010000337.1 GCA_030040795.1 Gammaproteobacteria bacterium
GGCCAAGGCGAGGAGCATAGTCAAAGGACCGACAGGGAAGGGGAAAGTCCGCTTCTGGAGAAGGGGGGCGGCACATGGGCGAACCATCTGCTCGAAACATGGAAGCGCTGCGCACCCGCGCCCGTGAGCGCATGAGACAGGGCAAGCTGCCTCACCACAAGGCGGCGCGCACATGGGGTGGGCTCGGCTCCGGATTGCCGTGCGCACTGTGCGATGCAGCAATTCTGAGCAACGAGCCGGAATTCGAGCTCCAGCTCGATTTGTCGGACCCCTCGCAGTCCGTCCGCTTCCACCGCCTGTGCCATTCCATCTGGAACGAGGTGCGCGAGGAGTACTCGCCTGCCCACGACTGGCGCCCGGTCGTAGAGCAGCTACCCCCGCTCGGTGCCCACGTCGAGGCTCGCGTGAGCCTTGGCGGTACGCGCTCGGTCATCCTCAACGCGGTATGTTTGAAGGAGCCGTCGGCGCCGGGCTGCACGTGGATCAACATCACCACCGGCGGCCCGCTCCCTGAAGGATGGCGTCCCATCGAATGGCGCTATCTTGCCGGGGTGAAGGCCGAGTCCGCGGAGCAGAAGGGCGAGCCTGCGCAGCCGTTCAACGATTCCTCGTTGCCGAGACGCGCCTGAGGGGCGCTGCCCGGCAGGGCGCCCTGGTGGGCACGCGGCGTGCCCCGTGCAAATCTGATCCGGGGGTGACTCTCTGCCGAGACCGTGCTATTGAAGCCGGCGAGCTCTCAATCGAGCCGATCCGGAGAAGCCCGTGGACCTCGACAGACCCATTCCGCGCCGGCAGTTCCTGAAAACCACAGGCCTGCTGACCGGCGTACTCGCAGCAGGCAGTCCCCTCGCGCTGATCGCGCCCTCCCGCGCCTGGGCCGTCGAGCTCAAAGCGCTGACGACGGCCGAGGGGCGGACGCTCCTCATGGTGTCGCGCACGATCTGCCCACACGACAAGCTCGAGGACGCCGCGTACGCCGTCGTGGTGCAATCGGTCGATGCCGACGCGGCAGGCGATGCGCGCACGCTCGCGATGCTCCGCGCAGGCATCCGCAGGCTCGGCGCACATTTCGCCACCGCGCCGGAGCCGGAGCGAGTGCGCCGCCTGAAGGCCATCGAGTCCTCCTCGTTCTTCCAGACGATGCGCACCCAGACGCTCGGAGCGCTCTACGCCACCCCGATGGCGTACGCCTATTTCGGGTATCAGGGCGAGGCATTCTCGAAGGGCGGATACCTCTATCGAGGATTCAACGATTTGAAGTGGCTCCCCGAAGTCCCGCTCGAGGACAGCGGCCCGGTGCCGGGCCAGGGGGGCACATGACCGCCATCGCGCACGACGACGCGCGCGCCGTCGTCATCGTCGGATCGGGGGCGAGCGGTGGCACGCTCGCCCACGAGCTCACCCGCCGCGGCATTCCGGTCGTGCTCCTCGAGGCCGGCAAGCGCCAGTCGCTCGCGACGTTCACCCAGGTTCCGGGCGATGCCTTCGCGCAGCTCACTTGGCTCGATCCCCGCACCCAGTCGGGCACGTCGACCGTCGTGCAGGACTATCCCACGTTGCCCTCCTGGACCTGCAAGACCGTGGGCGGCACGACCGTGCACTGGACCGGCGCCACTCCGCGCTTGAGGCCCTGGGAGATCAAAGCGCGCACGACGTACGGCGATGTCGCCGGAACCTCGCTCGCCGATTGGCCGATCGCCTACGACGAGCTGCTGCGGTACTACGAGCGCGCCGAGCGGCGCATGGTCACTACGCGGCGCAACGGTGTGCCGGGCCTGCCGGCGTCCAACAACTTCAAGGTCATGTACGCCGGGGCCAAGAAGATCGGCTACAAGCAGGTCCACACCGGCTACATGGCCATCAATTCCCGCCCCGCGGACGGCCGCGCCTTCTGCATCCAGCAGGGCTTCTGCGTGCAAGGCTGCAAGACCGGAGCCAAGTGGAGCACGCTCTACACGGAGATTCCGCGCGCGGAGGCGACCGGGCATCTCGACTTGCGCATCGAGTGCATGGCGACGCGCATCGAGCACGGCCCGGACGGGCACGCGACCGCCGTGGTGTACCGCGACCGGGAAGGCAAGGAGCAGCGGCAGAAGGCACGCATCGTCTGCGTCGCGTGCAACGCCGTCGAGACGCCGCGGCTGCTGCTCTTGTCAGAGTCCGGAAAGTTCCCGCGGGGGCTCGCCAACTCCTCCGATCAGGTAGGACGCAACTACGTGCATCACGTCGGCGGATTCATCTGGGGCCTGTTCGAGAAGCCCATCGAATCCTGGCGCGGCACGACGCTCGCCGGAATCATCGAGGACGAGATCGTCAACCGGCCCCAGCGCGGCTTCGTCGGCGGCTATCACCTCGAGCTCTGCGCCCTCGATCTGCCGAGCTTCGCCCAAGTGGGACTGCCCTACGGCTGGGGCCGCAGCTTCGCTTCGATCATCGACGACTACCGCAACATCGCCGGCCTGTTCATCACCGGCGAGGACCTGTCGCGCTCGACCAATCGCATCACGCTCGATCGCAGAGTGAAGGATGCACACGGTCTGCCGGTCGCGCACATCCACGTCGATGAGCACCCGAACGACACCGCAATGCGTACGCATGCCCAGACGCAGGGCGCGAAGATGTACGACGCGGTGGGTGCCAGGCGCGTGGTGCACACGCGCCAGACTCCCGCGGCTCACAACATGGGGACCGCGCGGATGAGCGCCAGGCCGGAAGAGGGCGTCGTGAACGCGTACGGCCAGTCCCACGATGTGAAGAATCTGTTCGTGTGCGACGGGAGCCAGTTCCCGACGCCCGGCTCCGCGAACCCGACGCTCACCATCGTTGCGCTCACCCTGCGCCAGGCGGAGTACATCGAGCGGCAGATGAGCGCGCACGAGATCTGAGGAAGCGCTCGGGAAGCGAGCAAGCCCGATCGCGGGAGCACCTGCGCCGGTCCCGACCCTCGATTGAGACGCTCGGCAAAGCGGTGTACGCACCGCTGCGTCAGGCTGCGAGGCTGACGGGGACTCGAGCGGGGAGTCTGCGATGGCTAAAAAAATGAGCGGAATCGGACGATCGCCGCGGGCGGAAGGTGTTGAGGGATAGCGGCGCCATGGGGGAGTTCGGCGACGGCGTTGAGGGTTTCGTCGCCAGCAAGACGCGAGAGGGCACTGACGCAACGTCCGTTCCGGGCGCCCAGCCGGAACGTTTGCATCGAAAGCTGTCCGCCTTTCACACTCTGCTCCTGACGCTGTCCTGCCTCTCTCCGGTGTTGAGCGTCTACGGAGTGGGCTCCAACGTCATGCAGGACACGGGTACCGGCGCTGCGGCGTTGTTCCTCATCGCCATCGGCGCCGCGGTCATATTTGGCGCTGTCTACGCTGAGTTGGGGTCGGCCTATCCTTATGCGGGCGGAGACTACGTCGGCGTCGGATCGATCCTCGGTCCCGCGGCCGGCTTCGTCTGTCTCGCGCTCTGGGCGATCTGCATCGTGCCGATCATTGCGTATACGGCCACGCTGGTCACCACTTACGTCGGACAGGTGGCGCCGGCGGCACCGCCGAACCTCGTCACGTTCGGGTCGCTCGCGCTCGCGACGGGGATCGCTCTCCTCGCCGTCCGTACGAGCGCGGTCGTCACGGGAATCTTCCTGGCGATTGAATTGCTCGCGATCTTGGCGCTCGTGCTGGCGGGCTTCTGGCATCCGGCCGGCGGCTACTCGGTGATGCTCGGCAACGCCGTCGTGCCCGATGCCAACGGCCACTGGATGCCCGTCGCCTCTTCTGCGATGGCCTTGGGAGCGGTCAATGCCGCCTTTGCGACCTGCGGCGGCAATCAGGCCATCGCCTTCGGAGAGGAGCTGCTCGACCCTCATAGAAAGATGGGTCACGTGATCTTGGTGGCCTGTCTCGTGGGCGCGATCACGACCGCGCTACCCGTCATCGCCGTGGTCTGGCACGCACGTGCAGACGCTGCGATCTTCGGCAGCGCCGCGCCCTTCAGCGTCTTCATCTCTTCGGTTGCAGGACCTACGGCCGGCGTGGCGCTCAGCGCTGCGGTGGTGCTCGCAATCTTCAATGCGCTGATCGCAACCTTGATGTTCGCCTCGCGCCTCCTGTTCAGCTTCGCGCGCGATGGAATATTTCCGCTCCGAATCAATGCCGCGCTGGCGAAAGTGCATGGAGCATCCGGCGCTCCACGAGTTGCAACGCTCGCGATCGGCGTAATCTCCGCGTCCTGCTGTCTGCTGAGCCAGCATGTCCTGGTGGTCTTCAGTTCGGGTCTGGTGGTCTATGGCCTCGGCCTCGTCAGCGTCGCCGTGCTCGTCGGCCGAGTGCGCGGGCTGACCGGTGGGCGTGGATTCTGGCGCTCCCCTCTGTTCCCTCTCGTGCCGATCCTCGGCCTCGCGGTGGCGATGGCCTTCGCGATCGCTGATTGGGCCGATCGCGATGCCGGCCGTCCGAGCCTTCTCATCCTCGGCGGATTGCTGTTGGTTGCGCTGGCCTGGCACCACTTCGTGCTCAGGCGGCGGTCGGGCGGCTGGGCGCCGCGCATCGAGCGCGCTACGCCCGCGCCGTGAGGCGCCGTTTGCCGCGGCTTGGTCGCCCGCGTAAGGTAGCTGCCCTTGGAGTCGTGACGAGCAGCGCGCTCCCTCGGAGGGTCTGACAAGAATGAACATCCTTGCGCGGCCTGCGGGCCGCCCCACGCAACCTGTGCGCTCCATGTGCCGCATGTGCCCCATACGCTCTGCGAGACCCGCGCGTCTCACGCGGCTGGCGCGCTGAGCGGACGCGCGCCGTGGGGGAGTTCGACAGCGGCGTCGAGGGCGTCCTCGGCAACGAGGCACCGGAACGCGAGATTGAAGGCGCGGTCGCGGGCGCCGACACGGTTGCCCTGGCGCTGGCGCTGCAGAAGGCCGGCCAAGACCCCGCGCTGAGCGGCAACCTCGGCGACTATCTGGTCGAGCAGAAGCGTCTCGTCCAGCTCCAGATCAAACATTTCGACGAGGAGCGCCGCCTGGGGATCGCGGCGGCGAAGCGCAAGCGCTACGCCGATTACATCCGCAACGGGGTCTATACCGGCATCGCGCTGCTGGTCCTCGGCGTGCTCCTCGCCGCCGCTCACATGACCCTGGAGGCGATGAGCGATCACGGCCTCGTCGTCGATGACTTCACCGTGCCTGCCGACTTCGCGGCGCGCGGTATCACGAGCCAGGCGCTCGCCGAGGATCTGGCGAGCCGTGTCGCGGCCATCAGCGCCGCCCAGAACAGCTTTTCCCTCAGTCAATCGAGCAGCGCTCGGGCCGATCAAGCGGGCAGCTTGAGGGTGCAGATTCCCGAGACGGGCATCTCCATCGACGAGCTCGAGCGCTTCCTGCACCGATGGCTCGGCCACGAGACCGTCGTGAATGGGGAGCTGCGGGAGGAGTCAGGCGGGCAGTTGTCCATCGTGCTGCACATCGCTGGCGACGCCCCAATCGTGGTGAATGGATCGAGCGCGGACCTGGACGCCCTGATGCAAACCACTGCCGAGAGAACGTTCGCGACGACTCAACCCGGCCCTTACGTCATTTACCTCGATGGCATGAATCGTCCCATCGAGGCTTACGATGCAGCGGTGGGCCTCGTTCAGGATCCACGCTTCGGGGGGCTTCGGCCCGAGACGGAGGGCGGGATTTACGGGTTGATCGCAGGCAGGGATCCGGACCGACGCCGCGGCCTTTCGAGCGCTCGGGTCGCCATCGACGCCGCCCCACACCTGATGACGAGCTGGATGGAGGCCGCATCGGCCAGCGCGGATCTGGGTCACGACCAGGCTGCCGTCGATTTTCAGCGCAAGCTGCTCGACCTCAGGAGGCAAGAGCAGCCGCCAGGACAACGGGATTCTTACCCATGGGTCACGGCCAGGGCGCGTATCAATATCGACCACGCGACAGGCAACTATCGGTCGCTCGAGAGCGATTACGAGGCCGCTAACCGGCGCGAGAATCCGCCCCTCGCCAATCGCTACGCAGAGAGCGCCACGACCGCCGCGCTGCTGCATGATGAGATCACGGCCCGGCATGAGTTGATCCTCGCGCTTGCCGCCGCATCTGTCGGCGGCACGGTGCTGGACGCTCGCCGGGACGTCCCGGGATTCACCTATGCGATCGACGCCTCCTCTGCAGAGCCAGCAGAGCGCGCCGAGCTCGGGCGAGCCGTGCTGGATGCCCGCTGGGATGTCAGCACCTCGGCGGGCGATTGGGCCCAAGCGCTCGATGCCGCCAAGGCGTTGGTCGCGGACGGACAGGCGCAGAAGTCGGAGGCGGAGAGGTGGGCAGCGCAGCGCCCCGAGTTTGTCATACCCATGGAGCTTGCGCTCGAGACCCAGTATCGGCCCCGGCTCGCCTACGCGGAGGCGATGACCGGCGACACCGCTTCCGCCACCGCGCTCATCTCTCAAACTCCGACCGATTGCTATCTCTGCGTACGGATGCGGGCGCGGATCGCCGCGGCGGCGGCCACTGCGGCGGACGCGGCGGGCAACCCGGCCGCGGCAGCAAGCGATGCGGCGACCGCCAACCACTGGTTCGCCGAAGCGGTGCGCCAGGCTCCCGACCTTCCGATGGCGTACTACGAGTGGGGCCAAGCACTGCTTGCGCGCGGCGATCTTACTGGCGCCGCGCGTGAGTTCTCGCTCGCGCACGACAGGGGCCCGCACTTCGCCGATCCCCTCAAAGCCTGGGGCGACGTGCTCGCGAAGCAGGGCGACTTCAAACAAGCTCTCGCCAAGTACGACGAGGCTTTGAAAGATGCACCAGACTGGGCAGCGCTGAAGCAGGCTCGCGACGCAGCGGCTGGGCGGCGAAACTGATGGCACGCCAAGAATAAAGGAGTATCCCGCCATGCCAGAGAGCCTGTTGGGCGGTGTCCTCGGCGGCGAGGACGAGAAGCTCGAGGGTGAAGCGCCCGAAGCTCGCGCCGCCGTGGAGACGACAGCCGGCGCCGAGGCCTTCGCTGCGGCCGTCGCTGCGAAGCTGTCCGCGAGCGATCCCGAGGTGGCGCACGGTACCACCGCGTTCCTCAAGGAGCAGACGATGCTCCTGGCCACGCAGCGGCGGCATCTCGAGGATGAGCACGCGCTGCGTCTCGAGCACCTGGCTCACCAACGGCATCTGCTCCGGGGCCAGCGCCTCGGACAGGCCATCCGCCTCTCGTTCCAGATCGTGATAGCCCTCGTGGTGATCGTCATC
>JASHTA010000338.1 GCA_030040795.1 Gammaproteobacteria bacterium
AGCTCGAGAGCCGCGGCATCGGATTCAAGCCGCACGCCTGGCTCGCCGAGGAGTGGTTCTCGCCCGACGGCGTTCCCGGCATCGCCATACCGTTCTATCTCGCGCACCCGCGCCTCGAGCGCCTCGAGCGCCGCATCATGCGCGAGGTGGAAGGCGGGAATGCGCGCTGGCTCATGCGCATCCTGCGACACGAGGCGGGCCACGCTCTCGACAACGCGTACCGCCTGCGCCGGCGGCGGCGCTGGCGGGACGTGTTCGGGCCCGCATCGCTGCCTTACCCCCGGCATTACCGCGCCCGGCCGGGCAGCCGCCGCTACGTGCACCATCTCGGCGAGTGGTATGCGCAGGCCCACCCGACCGAGGATTTCGCGGAGACTTTCGCAGTGTGGCTCAAGCCGAACTCCGACTGGCGCAAGACCTACGCCGCGTGGCCTGCGCTGCAGAAGCTGAGCCTGGTCGATGAGCTGATGCAGAGCGTCCGCGGCAAGGCGGCGCCCGTGAGCAACCGGCGGCGCGTCGATGCCATCGCCGGTGATAAGCGTACGCTCGCGGCCGTGTATCGCCGCAAGCTCGCGCGCCGCAGGCACGAGCGCCGCGGGCTCGCCGACGCGCTGCTCCTCAAGGTGTTCAGCGTCGAGCGGGAGCGAGCCGGCTGCATGCGCGCCGCGACCATGCTGCGCGCCGAGAAGGCCCGCCTCGTCGCCTCGGTCTGCCGCGATCTCACGTTGGACCGCTACAGCGTCTACCAGATCCTGCGCATGCTCGTCGAGCGCTGCGACGCGCTGAAGCTGTACGTCCGCGGCAACCGGCGCGATGCCGCGCGGCACGTGCGCTGGATGCTCGTGCGGATTGCGCGCCTCTACGCCCAGGGTGAGACCCCGCACCTCGTGCTATGAAGAAGCAGCGCGCACTGGTCGTCGTGCATGCGAGCCTGGTGCCCCCGGAAAGCCTGGACGGTCATGCCGAGAAGGAGATCGACGAGTGGCGCACCGAGTACGACGTGATCTCGACGCTGAAGAAGAAGGGGCACGAGGTGCGCTGCCTCGGAGTGCTCGACAGCCTCACGGAGCTCAGAGCGGCGGTCGCCGACTGGAAGCCCGACATCGTCTTCAACCTTCTCGAGGAGTTCGACGGCATCGTCACCTACGATCAGCACGTCGTCGCCTTTCTGGAGCTGCTGCGCCAGCCCTACACGGGCTGCAATCCGCGCGGGCTGCTCCTGTCGCGCGACAAGTCGCTCTGCAAGCAGCTGCTGACGTTCCACCGCGTGCCGACGCCGCAGTTTGCCGTGTTCCGGCGCGGCGCCCGGTTTCATGCGCCGCGCCGGCTCAAATTCCCGCTGTTCGTGAAGTCCACCGTCGAGGACGCCTCGCTCGGCATCGCCCAGGCCTCCGTCGTGGAGGACGCGCCGCACCTGAAGGAGCGCATCGAGTTCGTGCACGAGCAAGTCGGCACGGATGCGCTCGTCGAGGAATTCATCGAGGGCCGCGAGCTCTATGTCGGCGTGCTGGGCAACGAGCGGCTCACTCGGCTTCCCGTCTGGGAGATGGTGTTCGGCTCGATGCCGCACACACTCGCGGCCATCGCGACGCGCAAGGTGAAGTGGGACAAGCGCTACCAGCAGCGCTACGGCATCACCACCCGCGCCGCCACCGATCTCGCGCCGGCCGTTCTGGCGCGTCTCGACAGGCTCTCGCGGCGCATCTACCGCGCGCTCGGCCTCTCGGGGTACGCCCGGATGGATTTTCGCGTGACGAGCGAGGGCAACATCTATGCGCTTGAGGCCAATGCGAACCCCAATCTGGAGGCGGCCGAGGATTTCTCGGAGTCGGCGCGGGCCTCAGGGATCGAGTATCCCGAGCTGCTCGAGCGGCTCCTGCTGCTCGGGCTCACCTACCGCGCGGAGTGGCGCTCGTCCTATGGCTAGCCGGGCGGCCGTTCTGCTCATCGCGGCGGCCGCGGCGCTCGCCGCCGGCTGCGCGGGCCAGGAGAAGCGCCTGGACGCGGATCTCCTGCAGCTCACCGAGTGGCTCCCCGGCTTCTATGACAATCAGGTGCAGATCGCGGCGGACCGGCAGGCGGGGCGAGCCCCGCACGAGTCCCTGATCCTCACGGTCGTGCCCGTGGACACCGAGCAGCTCGGCACCGGACACGTCTTCTATATGCAGGAGATGACGGCCGGCGATTCCCGGCGAGTGACGATGCAGCGGCTGCTGTCCTTCAGCACCACGAAGGACGGTATCGCCGAGACGATGTGGACTCTCACCGATCCGGAGCGCTGGCAGGCCGCCGTTACCACGCCCGAGCTGTTCACGGCGCTGCAGCCGGACGACATGCGGCCCGTTCGGGGCTGCGATCTGAAGTGGAAGAAGGAGGGGGAGCGATTCACGGCGTCGAACGACCCGAGCCGATGCCGGACGCTCTCGCGTCGGACCGGCGGCGTCGAGTCGGTGGACATGCGCATCCAGCTCACGCCCGACGAGCTTGCGATCAGCACCCAGAACGTGGGGCGCGGCGCAGTCCCACAGAGCGGCGATCCGTACGTCCGCTTCCGCCGCAACGGCGGCTCGTGAGCGCCCGGGCGATGCGATTGCGGGCCGGTCTGCCCCGATGACCCCGAGCCGGTCCACTTCCCGCTACGAGGGCCGCATCGTCAGAGTCACGGTCGACGACGTGCTGTTGCCGAACGGCGTGCACGCCGAGCTCGAAGTCGTGCACCATCCGGGCGGAGCCGTCGTGGCCGCCGTCGACCGCGACGAGCGGGTTTGCCTGCTGCGCCAGTACCGTTACGTGGCCGGCGGCTGGATCTGGGAGCTTCCGGCGGGAAAGCTCGAGCCGAACGAGCCGCCGCTCGCGACCGCCCAGCGCGAGCTCGCGGAGGAAGCCGGTGTGCACGCTCGCAGCTGGGTCAGCCTCGGCAGCTACATGAGCTCTCCCGGGGTCTTCTCCGAGGTACTGCACCTGTTCCTGGCGCGCGACCTCGAGCCCGTCGCATCGGCGCCGGAGATCCACGAGGTGATCGAGGTTCACTGGGTTCCGCTCGCCGAAGCCTGCGAGCGTGCGCTGGACGGCGAGATCCGCGACGGCAAGACTGCCCTCGGTCTGCTGCGGGCCGCCCACCGGGTCGCCGCCGTCCGCGCTGCAGCACCCGCGCCGTAGCACCCGCGCCGCAGCCCACCCCAGCAATCCGCGGGTGAATCGTGACGTAATACACAGCCGGCCGACCCGCACTGCGCGTACGGTGCGTGAGCCGGACGGCGCCGGCAAGAGGCGACATATTCCACATGGCGAACAAGAAGGGGGAAACCCCTCCGGAGACCGATCCCTCGGGCGCAACATCGATTCTTGAGCGCCGGCGGACCAGTCGGATTGTTCACGACGAGCGCGGCAACGCGCGCGTCGAGTGGATCGATGCGCCCCCCGAGCAGGAGCGCACCTCACCCTCCCTCGAGCAGACGCAGCCCGCCCAGCGCCCCGAGAGCGGCTATAACCCCTACGCGACCGCCGCGCCCGACCCCCGAAAGCGCCCCGCCGCCGACTCGGCCGGTCAGCGGCCCCGGACGGATCTGCGCAAGCTCTCGGAGTGGATCAAGCAGAAGCGCGAGCTGGAAGAGCGCAAGCGCAAAGAGGGCGGCGGCTAGGTGTGAGCCTCGATATGCGCGCGCTTGCGCGCATCGGTCAACCGGTAGAACCGCCGCAGCTCGGCGAGCGCCTGCCGCTCGGTGCCGGAGCCACGCTCCCGCAGCACGCGCTCGATGCGCCGGCAGAACCTCTCGGCATAGAGCGTCGCGCGCCGGTAGATCTCGACCCGGCCCTCCGCAAGAGCCGGATCGATCCGCGTGCGCGCGAACAGCAGCTGCATCAGCTCCGCCGGGAAGCGCTCGGGCAGCTGCCGCTTGAGCAGCCAGTAGCTCGCCACGTACTTGTCGATCTCCGCTTGCAGCTCGAGCTCGAGCAGCGACACCGTCTTGTCGTGCCCGCAGTTCCAGGCGAGATAGACGAAATGGCTCACGCCCTCGAGCGCGGTCCAGTAGTCCGCGACGTTGCCGTGATGGAGCGATTGAATGGGATCGGCGCGCTGCAGCCGCTCGAGCAGCGCCGGATCGAGATAGAGCGACACGCCGAGCTCGCCGCTCTCTCCCGCGGCGACGATGAGCTGCTCGTCCGACGGATGCGAGCGTGTGGACGGCGGCAGTTGGCGCCGGTCGGTGACCAGAAAGTCGTACACGTCGTGAGCGATGCTCACATCGTAGATGCCGCCGATCAGCTCCTGGATCTGCCGGAGAATCACTGCGGGGTGCGCGCGGAGGGAGCGGGGTTCACGCCGAGGCGCCGCAAGATCCGGTACGAGCGGCGGCTTCCGGTCTTGAGCCACAGCTCATAGAGCCGCAGCACATCCTCGTCCGTGTGGCGATGGGACGACTCGCTCACCTCGTTGAGCGTGTCCACGAGCGGCTGGAATTTCTCCGCGAGCTCCGCGAAGACTTGCGCGAGCGCGGGGCTGCGCCCCCGTCCGAGCGCGTCCGCCAGCGTCTGATAGGCGCGTCCACCCATGGCGATGTGATAGTCGACGTCGATCAGCTTGCGAGCAAAGCTGTGCGCGAAGAAGCCGGCGACGAACAACGAGACGTCCCCCAGGCGCTGCAGCCCGCGATTGCGGTCGCCCGTCGAGCGAGCCTCGAGCGCCTCGGCGAGCATCACCACGAGAGGCTTCAATCGTGGACCCTCCGGAGACTGCTCGTATAGCGCGTCCGAGCGCGCGAACAACGTAAGGAGATTGACGACGTAGTGCTCCGTTTGATCCTCGACCGCGAGATGCTGGCGCTCGAGCGCGCCATGCAGATTGTCGCGAAAGAACTCCCGCAGATTGGTGACGGCGACAACGCGCTGCGGCGTTTCGCCGCGCGGCTCGATGCCCGGAATGTCCCGCATGGATGATTCCGCCCTCATGATCAATAGAACGGCTCCGCTCGCCAAAAGTTCACACCGCCTCGGTCCACGGTTCCGTGATGCACGTATCTATCCCGTGCGTCCGGGAGCGGCGGGAATGGCGTGTGCCGCGAGCGCTTGGCAGCGCTCCGGCGACAGTGCTAAGAGCGGCGCGGGGTCCCGTGTCACGGCCGGGCTCCGAAGTGAACCGAGTCGATAGCTCCACCCGAGCCGAGCCCGTATAGTTCGACGGCATGTCGACTGCGTCACATCTCGGGAAGCTCAACTCCGCTCAGCGCAAGGCCGTCACGCACGGCGAGGCGCTGCCCGAGCGGGGCTTCAAATCGAGTCCCCTCCTCATCGTCGCCGGAGCAGGCACGGGGAAGACCGATACGCTCGCGCACCGGGTGGCGCACCTCGTGATCCACGGTGTCGATCCGGCGCGCATCTTGCTCCTTACCTTCACGCGGCGCGCCGCGCTGGAGATGCGCCGCCGCGCCCGCGACATCGTGAGAAAGGCCCTGAGCGAGCCTCTCGGCGGCACCAGCCAGTCGGTCGTGCAGCGTCTCTCCTGGGCCGGCACCTTCCACGCGATGGCGAACCGGCTGCTCCGCCACTACGCGCGCCACCTGCAGCTCGATCCGCGGTTCACCGTCCTCGATCGCGGCGACTCGGCCGATCTGATGGATACGGTGCGCCAGGAGCTCGGTCTCGCCGCGAAGGGCGAGCGCTTCCCACGCAAGGACACCTGCCTCGCGATCTACTCGTACCGCGTCAACACGCAGAAGACGCTGAAGGACGTCCTCGAGCAGCAGTTTCCCTGGTGCGCGCCGTGGGAATCGGATCTCACGAAGCTCTACCGTGCGTACGTCGAGCGCAAGCAGCGTTTGAGCGTCCTCGACTACGACGATCTGCTTCTGTACTGGCACGTGATGATGAGCGAGCCGAAGCTCGCGAGGCACATCGGCGAGCACTTCGACCACGTGCTCGTCGATGAGTACCAGGACACCAACCGGCTTCAGGCGGAGATCCTGTACGCGCTGAAGCCCGACGGCGCCGGGCTCGCCGTGGTCGGCGACGACGCGCAGGCCATCTACTCCTTCCGCGCCGCGGCGGTCGAGAACATTCTCGGCTTCCCCGACCGCTTCGAGCCCAAAGCCGAAGTGATCACGCTCGCGCAGAACTACCGCTCGACGCAGGAGATTCTCGATGCGGCCAACGCGCTGATGACCGAGGCGCCGCGCCAGCACCGCAAGCACCTGTTGTCGGCGCGCGGATCGGGCGCGCGCCCGCGCCTGCTCACCGTGGACGACCTGCAAGGCCAGGCGGACTTCGTCTGCAGCGAGGTATTGAGGCGCCGCGAGGCGAATGTGCCCTTGAAGCGCCAGGCCGTGCTCTTCCGCAGCGCGAGCCACAGCGATGTGCTGGAGGTCGAGCTCGCCAAGCGCAAGATCCCGTTCGTCAAGTACGGAGGCCTCAAGTTCCTCGAAGCCTCGCACGTCAAGGATCTGTTCGCGGTCCTTCGCTGGGCCGACAATCCGCGCAACACGCTCGCCGCGTTCCGCGTGGCGCAGCTCCTGCAGGGCATGGGCCCCGCCAATGCGCGCAAGGCCGTCGATCTGCTCGAGGAGCGGGGCTACTCGCTCGAGGCACTCAAGGACTTTACGCCCCCGCCGCCGAGCGCCGTCGAGTGGCGCAAGCTCACTGCGCTGATGCTCGAGCTCGCCGACCCGCAGCGTCCGTGGCCGGGTCAGGTGCATCTCGCGCGCGAGTGGTATCGGCCGCATCTCGAGCGCATCTACGAGCACTTTCACACGCGCGTCGGGGACCTCGATCAGCTCGAGCTGCTCGCGAGCCAGTACGTCTCGCGCGAGCGCTTCCTCACGGAGCTCACGCTCGACCCGCCGGATGCGACGAGCGACCGTGCCGGCGCGCCGGTCCTCGACGAGGACTACCTCGTGCTCTCGACGATCCACTCGGCGAAAGGCATGGAGTGGGACACCGTGTATTTGCTCAACGTGGTGGACGGCAGCTTCCCCTCGGAGTTCGCGACGGGCAAGCCCGCACTCATCGAGGAGGAGCGCCGCCTGCTGTACGTCGCCATGACGCGCGCGCAGAACGACTTGCTGCTGGTCGCTCCCCTCAAATTCCCCATCACGAGCCAGTCGCGCCAGTCCGACGCCCACGTCTACGGCGGCCGCAGCCGCTTCCTCACCGACAAGGTCCTCAAGACCTTCGAGGTGACCGCCCTGCGCGGCCCGCAGCTGGACGACGCCTCCCTGCAGAGCGCCGACGACACCACGGTCGATGTTGCGGAGCGCCTCAAGGCGATGTGGTGATCAGAGCCGACTCGCGCCTGGCGGGGCGATCGGAGCCGACTCGCGCCAGCCCGCGCCCGGCAGGCTCTCAGGGGC
>JASHTA010000339.1 GCA_030040795.1 Gammaproteobacteria bacterium
GCCGAGCGATCCGCAGAGGCTCTCGACCGCGAGCGCCTGCTCCGGGGTGAGGGGCGGCCCTGTAGCGCGCAGGTGTGCGGCAGCCGCGGCCGTCTCAGCAGCCGCGGCCGTCTCAGCAGCGGTGGCCGTCTCCATCCGGCATTCGACCCAGCCTCGATGCTCCAGCGCGTGCGCCGCCTCGCGCCAGCCCGGCCCATCGGCACCGAGCACCGTTGCCGAGGCGCTTCGATGCTCGGCGATCAGGGCGAGCAGCCGGCGCTGTCTCGGCGCGCGAACGGGGTCACCGCGTCGGAAGGCCTCGAGCCCCGCGGCGGTTGCAATCCAACGCTCCTCCATACGCACCGCGGGCGCACCGAGCCGCAGCGCCTTGGGAAGCGCGGAGGCCAGCGCCTCGCCGAGCGGGTGGTGGTAGTACTCCGCGGCCCAGCGCAGGAGCGCCAGGGCGTCCGCGTCCAGAATCGGCGCAGCATCGAGCGCCTCCAGAGCCGGCTTCAGCCGCTCCCGGTCCAGCGTGGACTCCTCGGCGGTCTCCACGACGACACCAATGAGCCGCCGGCGGCCGAAGGGGACCTTGATGCGTGCCCCCGGGACGATCGCGGCGGCGCCGGACTGTGGCATCAGGTAGTCGAACAGGCGCCGCACCGGTACGTCGAGGGCGACCCTCAGAATGCCATCTTGGGGCCTTGCGTCGGGCATCAGCCGATAAAATTCCTTGAGAATCCGTAGGTTGGCTTTTTTAGGGCTCCGGGCGGACCCTCGCGATTCCACGCCGCGCGCGCCGCGGTGACTCTTTTAGGAGACGGGTCAACCCCGCCGGCTCCCGCTGCGTTGTACGCGGCATGAGTGCGTTTGCTACGCTCGCGCCCGTTTATAGCACGCTCGCGGCACCGTACGACGGCACTCTTTTGAACGACACGACAGCCGAGGCCCGGTTGGGGGCGCTCAATCAGTTCTTGGCAAGCGTCGAGGTCAAGGCGTTCAAGATCGCCCAGGCCAGCTTGCGCAACGAGGATGACGCGCTCGATGCCGTGCAGGACGCCATGCTGCAGCTGGCGCGCGCTTACGCCGACCGCTCGGCGGAGGAGTGGAGACCGCTTTTTTACCGGATTCTCGAGAATCGGATCCGCGACATGCAGCGCCGGCGAACGGTGCGGGGGCGGGTCATGGCCTGGCTGCCGTTCAGGCGGGACGACGATGACGAGGAGGCCGATCCTCTCGCCCAGGCCCCGAGCCCCGAGCCTTCGTTGACAGCGAAGCTGGAGGTGGACGAGGCCATGGAGGCACTCGAGAAGGCGCTGCACGGATTGCCGGACCGGCAGCGCCAGGCTTTCCTGCTGCGCAACCTGGAGGGACTCGACGTGGCGCAGACGGCGGCAGCGATGGGTTGCTCGGAGGGAAGTGTCAAGACGCACTATTTCCGCGCGGTGCAGGCGCTGCGCGCGCGGCTGGGCGATTTCGAGGTCGAGTCATGACGGACAACGCGGACAACACGAGCGAGCTCGAGCGGCGCGCACGCGCCGTGCTCGAGCAAAGCCTCACGCGCGTCGATGCGCGGACCCGCTCGCGTCTCAATCAGGCGCGGCAGGCTGCGCTCGCGGCGTCCGAGCGCGCGCGGCCGGCGACGAGATGGGGCAGCCGCAAGTTGGTGCTGATGCCGGTCAGCGGCGCAGTCGCGGCGGCTGTTCTGGCGACAGCGCTCGTGCTTTTCGGTCCGGGGTCGCATCCGCCGGCGCCGAAGGGGGAAACGGCGCAACCGTCGCTCGAGGTATTGGACCTCCTCACGGACGATGAGAGCATGAGTTTGATGGAGAACTACGATCGTGGCTTTTACGAATGGGCGGCGGCACAGGGGGACACTAACGCCGCGGAGGCGGACACGAGCGGAGCGAAGCACACCACCTGACGCCGTGCGCCGGCCAACCGGCGGCGTGCCGCGTATCGCGAGGTAGGGAGCCCATATGCCGCGAAGGCGGCGAACCGCGAGCTGCGGGTTGTTCTGTCTGCTGATCGCCTCGCTGCTCGGCGTCATGGCGCTGCCGGCCGACGTCCATGCCGATGGACAGGCCAAGCAGGCGCCGCTGCCACAGGACGACGCAGACTTGATGGAGTTCCTCGGCGGTATCGGCTCCGCGGATGGGAGATGGATCGACTACCTGTCGAGCACCGATCCGGCGAAAGTCGCATCGCCGCCGAAGCAGCCCGCTCCCTCCGGAGGGGGCAGCTCGAACAGCGATTCTGGCGGGGGTCAGAAGAAGTGAGAGAACTGCGCAGGACGATTTTGCTGACGTTGCTGCTCGCGGCAGCGGCGCCGGCGTTTGCGCAGGTCGCGGCCCCGCCCCCTGCGGTCCCGCCCCCGCCAGCCGTGTCCTGGTCAAGCCTGTCTCCAGCTCAGCAAGGTTTGCTATCGCGCTACTCGGGGCAGTGGGACCGTCTGCCTCCGGAGCGGCAGCAGGCGCTCGCCAACGGCAGTAATCGCTGGCTGCACATGACGCCTCAGCAGCGTGCGAACGCACGACGGCGCTTCCAACGCTGGCAGGCGCTGCCAGCGCAGCAGCGCCAGCTGTTGCAGCAACGGTGGGAGGAGTTCCGGTCTCTACCGTCGGATCGGCAGCAGGTCGTGCGCCAGAACTTCCGCAAGTTCGAGAGCCTGCCGCCAGCGCGTCGCCGGGAGCTGCGCCGCGAGTGGCAGAACGCGACGCCTCAGCAACGCCAGCAGATGTTGGAGCAGTCGCGCCAGCGTGCGAACGCACCCGCGCAGGCGAAGCCGCAAATCCGCCAGCGGGGATTCGGCGCTCGGCAGCGCCAACGTGAGCGTCAGCGCGGGCGTCAGCGCCAGCAGCGCGATCCGGGACTGCAGCCCGAGTTGTTCGACACCCCTCGTCCCCCACCCCGCCGGATGCCGCGCTTCCGCTGATCGTGACTCCCACCGCGGCGGGTAAGGGTTACTGCCGCCGGACGGGAATCGGTATGTTGCACACGTCCACTCGATCGGCGGGTACCTTGTACCAGGAGTCCCGCCGGTTGCGGCGCGCCTCGATCAGCTCGGCGAAGGCTCGGGTGTCGGTGCGCATGACCTCGAGCCGCGAGCGCTCTCTCCTCGGCACGTCTGCCGCGATCCTCACCGACTCGATCCGCATGCGCTGCTCGCCTTTCGTGTAGAACCCGAGCGGACCCGGACCGCGGGGGAGCGAGGACAGCAGCTCCATGCCCTGCACCACCCGTCCGACCAGGGCGACGTTGCGGTCCAGCTGCCGCGGCGCCTGTCCGATGACGGCGTAGAGCTCGCTGCCATTGCCGCTGTCTACATCGTCGTCGCGGCCGGCGCCGACCATTCCATAGCAGTGGACCAGCCACGCCCGGCCGATCGCCGGATCGCGGGCTGCCGGGAACTCACCGGCGAATCCCACCTGAGGCGCATACGTGTCCGGATCCGCGAGCGGCGTGAAGGGCACGTCCCGCGCCGGGACGAGGAACTCCGCCGGCAGCGAGCGCTTGGCCGTACCGAGCGGCTTCGTGTGAGCCGCATCGCCCCACTGCACGACGAAGTTGTCCTGCACACGCTCTATCGCGAGACCGTCGAAGTACCGCTCGCGAGCGAGCGTCTTGATGTTCGCCACGTACTGCGGCGCGAACTTCGGCGCGAGCTCGATGACCACTCGACCCGTGGGTAGCTGAAGATAGAGCGTGTTCTCCGGGTCGAGCGGTTGCCAGTCGCTCGGCTTCGACGCGGCGATGATGGCGGCCACGGTCGGTGGCTTGCGAGTGGCCGGGGCCCCGGCGGCGGCGAGAAGCGGAACGAGCAGGAGCGCGACCGGCGCAGCACACCGGCGCAGAGGCGTTTTAATGCGATGCACCAACGTAGTGTACGCCGAACCCCCGAGCGGCCGCGATCGGGAACAGGGCTTGCAAGCGTGACCGCGACGGAACGCCGTCCGTCCGGGAACCGTTCTTGTTACCCAGCCGAGTAGTGAATCGTTCAGCGCTCCAGTAGCGAGCAAGCCAGAGAGGTGCTCTCATGAAACGCAGTTTGATCCTGGTCGCGGTGGCCGCGCTGATGACGGCGGCCGGCTGCTCGAAGCAGCAACCCGCGGAGCCCCCTGCTCCCTCCAGCCAGAATACGCCGCCGCCGGCCGAAAACCCCCCGCCGAGCGCGCCCAGCACGACGCCCAATGCCCCGAACAACACGCCGCCGCCCAGCACGGCTCCGGGCGGTGCGCCTCCCGGCGGGGCTGCGCCGCCGCCTCCGTCCAATCCGCCGAACTCGAACGGCAATCCGCCGCCCTCGGGCGGTGGAGCGTCGGGGGGTGGCGGAACGGGTCAGTAATTCTCGAGCGCCGAGTCGCGGCAGCCCTGGAGCGGCAAGCTCCGGACTGCCGCGGCGCGTGGTGGGCGCCTGCGGGCGAACGCCCCCGGCGCCGCACCCGCGCGGTACGTGAGCTCACGAGTCTCCCTGATCGAGCGCGCTGGCCGTGGCGGAGTACAGGGGGCGGCGCAGCTTCCAGCGCCGATGTGACCAAGTCCAGTCCTGCGGGCTCGCGAGCACCTGAGTCTCCACCCGCCGCGCATAGCGCTCCGTGAGCGCACCCGGCTCCATGGGCGACCGGGCGGCGAGCAGCGGCTCGAGCACCACCTCGTAGCGGCCCCGATCGAGCCGCCGCATCGAAGCGAATACCACCGCGTATCGCGTCGCCTGCGCGATCTTCTCCGGACCCATGTAGAACGCCGTAGACCTGTGCAGGAATCGAGTCCACCACTTGTAGTCGCTCGTCACCGGCTCCTGGTCGGCGACCATCGCGACCGCGCGCACGCCGCGCTGCCTCAAGATGCGAGCGAGGAGCTCCTTCGCCGGAATCAGCGTGCCGCCGAACCGAGTGCGGATCGCGCGCATCAGGCGCTCGCTGCGTGCGCCGTGCAGCGGCTTGTATGCGGCATCGAGGGGGTAGCCGAGCTTCAGCGACAGAGCGAGCAGCAGCCATTCCCAGTTGCATTGATGCGCCGCGACGACCAGCACCGATCGTCCCGCATCGAGCTCGTTCCGCACCACGGCGAGATTGCTGAGCGTCACGCGGCGGTCGAGCTCCGCCGCCGACAGCGTCGCTGCCTTGACCACCTCCGCCACGAGCTCGCCCAGGCGGCGATAGTAGTTGCGCTCCAGCCGCCGCCGCGCTCGCGGCGCGAGCTCCGGGAACGCACCGGCGATGTTGCTGCGCACGACCTCGAGCCGATAGCGCGCCACGCGGTGCGCGAGGAACGCGAGACACGCGCCCGCAGCGTAGAGCACGCTCCACGGGAGCCGCGACAGCGCGCCGAACCAGTGCGGCAGCGGCGTTTCGGTGGAGCGCGGATCGACAGGGGTGCGCGAATCCGGAGGAATGTCCATCTCGCGCGCGATTCTATTGCATCGGAAGCCGCCGACCACATCGCGGACGTGGCGGCGGCCCCGGCGCTTCGGACGCGGCCGTCGCGAAAAGTCGTATGATGCCGCTAACCCGGCGGGCACCCCCGTTTCCCAAGAACATCCGGGCTTCAGGCCCTTGAGGAGAAAGCCATATGACCCATTACGTGCTTCCCGATCTCGAGTATGACTACGGCGCGCTCGAGCCGCATATCTCAGGACGCATCATGGAGCTGCATCACGGCAAGCATCACCGCGCCTACGTCGATGGCGCCAACAAGCTGCTCGATCAGCTGCAGGAGGCCCGTCAGAAAGGCGCATACGACAACGTGGGCACGCTCGCCAGAGCCCTTGCGTTCAACGTATCGGGACACGTCCTGCACAGCCTCTTCTGGCGCAACCTCGCCCCCAAGGCCGGCGGCCGCCCGACGGGCGAGCTCGCGCAGGCGATCGACAAGCATTTCGGCAACTTCGATGCGTTCAAACAGCAGCTGAGCAAGACGGCCGCGACGATCATGGGATCGGGATGGGCCGCGCTGATGTGGGACTCGTTCTCCGCGCAGCTCGTCATCGCCCAGATCCACGATCACCAATCGAGCACGCTCGAGGGCGCGGTGCCGCTGCTCGTGCTCGATGCCTGGGAGCACGCATTCTATCTTCAGTATCAGAACGAGAAGACCAAGTTCTTCGAGGCGGTCTGGAACCTGTGGAACTGGAATGACGTCGCGGCCCGATTCGCCGACGCGCGCCACTTGAGCCTGCACGTAAAGAACGTCGCGGAGCGCGCCGCCTGAGCCCTCGCCCCGCCCTCTCCTCCGCGAGAGGGACGGGGCCCGGCCTGCGCGGCGCCCTGCCACGCCATTCGGTGGCCGCCAGGCGCCGCGACCGCGCGGTCGGGGCGCGCGTACCCATGGACCGCAAGCGATATCCACCGATTGCCGACTATGCGCTGATTGGCGATTGTCACTCCGCGGCGCTCGTCTCTCGCTCCGGCTCGATCGATTGGTGCTGCCTGCCGCGCTTTGATTCGCCGAGCTGCTTCGGCCGGCTGCTCGACTGGAGGCACGGCGGCTACTTCGAGGTGGCGCCGCGAGCGCAGTGCCGCGTGCGGCGCGCCTATCTGCCCGACAGCCTGATTCTCGTCACGACGTTCACCTGCAGAGCGGGCGAGGCGCGGCTGATCGACTTCTTCGCCATGCGTACGGGCGGCCGGATTCATCCGCGACGCGAGCTGGTGCGGATCATCGAAGGCGTCAGGGGCCGCATGCGGCTTGCGGTACGCATCGTGCCGAGATTCGACTACGGCGAGGTGAGACCGTGGATCCGCCGCGACGGCCCCGCCACGTTCATCGCGGCCGGCGGCAATACCGGCCTTCTAATGTTCGGCGATGCGGCACTCGAGCCCGACGGCGCGCACGACCTGCGAGCCGAGGTCCAAATCGCGAGCGGCGAGCGTGTCCATCTCGCGCTGCAGTACGTCGCGCCGGAAGACTTGCATGCGGCAACCGCCCGCGCCGAGGACCGCAGCCACCTCGCGGCGCACTATGAGGAGACGCTGCGCTGGTGGCGCGACTGGGCCTCGAAGCTCGTCTACCCCAAGTCGGCCGGCGCGGGGGTTGCGCGGTCGGCCATCGTGCTGAAGGCGCTCACCTACGCGCCGACCGGAGCGATCATCGCGGCGCCCACCACGTCGCTCCCGGAGCAAGCCGGTGGCGCACGCAACTGGGATTACCGCTTCAGCTGGATACGCGACTCGGTCTTCACGGTGCACACGCTGTCGGGACTGGGGCTCGGAGCGGAGGCCGACGGATTCCGCCGCTTCATCCAACGCAGCGCCGCGGGTAACGCGGAGGACCTCCAGGTGCTCTATGCCGTTGATGGCCGGCGGCGCACGGTCGAGATCGAGCTCGATCACCTCGACGGCTGGCGTGGCTCGCGTCCGGTGCGCTTCGGCAACGGCGCCGCCCGGCAGTACCAGGCCGATATGTTCGGACTGGTCCTCGAGCTCTCCTGGCGGTGGAGCGAGCGCGGCCGCCCGGAGGCCGAGGACTACTGGCTGTTCCTGAGAGGCATCGTCGAGGCCGCGATCGCCAAGTGGCATCTGCCGGACCGCGGCATCTGGGAGATTCGCTCGCGGCCTCGCCACTTCGTGCACTCGAAGGTCATGTGCTGGGCCGCCGTGAACCGAGGTATCGCGCTGGCGGAGCGCTATGCGCTGCCCGCGCCGCTCGGCCGCTGGCGCCAGGCGCGTGCGGAGATCCGCCGCGCCGTGGAGTCGCGCGGCATCGACCGCACGCGCGGCAACTTCGTGGAGAGCTTCGGGAGCACCGCCCTCGATGCCGCGCTGCTGCTCATCCCGAGCGTGGACTTCGTGCCGTACGACGACGAGCGCATGCTGCGCACGGCGGACGCGATCCATCGCGAGCTCCGCCAGGACGGACTCATCCTGCGCTATCGCACGGCGGACGGCCTCCCGAAGGGAGAGGGGGTCTTCCTCGCGTGCACGTTCTGGCTCGCGGAGTGCCTGGCGCATCAGGGCCGTCGAGAGCGCGCACGCGAGCTGTTCGAGCGCGCGAGCGCCTGCTCCAACGATCTCGGCCTGTTCGCGGAGGAGTTCGATGTCCGCGCCAAGCAGCTCCTCGGAAACTTTCCCCAGGGGCTCACGCATCTCGCTTACGTCTCGGCGGCGCTCGCGCTCAACGGCAGGCCACCGGACGGCCGGACGAGCGGTCCAGGGCCCGCACAGGCGTCCGGAAGCCTTGATTCCGGAGGGACGATCGGTGAGATTAATGCCAGCTGCACCGTACTCGACGCATGGACACCGAGCACTGGGAAATTCTGACGGTCGTTGCCGACACGCTCTCCGCGGAGGCGCTGGTGGGGCTGCTCGCCTCCGAGGGCATCGGCACCCGCGTGCAGGCCGACAGCGAGCTGCTCGGCGCGGCGCGCCAGTGCCGCATCCTGGTGCCGAGGCGCGCGATCCTCCCTGCCCGGCGTCTGCTCTGGCAGACGCGCTTCTCGGACGAGGAGCTCGCCGCGCTCGCCATGGGCGAGCCGGTGAGCGAGACACACGAGCGCGGCTGAGGGAGCGCCGATGCGGGCTCAGGATCTCACATCGGCCATCACGGCCCTGTTCATCATCGGGATGGTCTGGTTCCGCACGCGCATGCATTACCTGCACCGCGGCGGGCTCAAGCTCCAGCGCGCCGGCCGGCTGTACTTTGCCGGCGTGCTCGTCCTGCTCGCCGTCGGGTGGTTTGCCGCCCCACCGCTCGGCCGGTCGATGTGGCCGGGCGCCGGAGGCGACTCGACGATCACGCGAGTGCTCTGGTTCCTCGCCACCTACTACGTCTTCATCCTCATCCACCGCGCGCTGAAGAGCCGCCGCATCGAGGTGTTTGGCGCGAGCGAGCCGCCGTGAGCTCGCGGGCGAGCGGCCGCGGAATCGCAGCGGCCGCCGGGCGAGCCGGCTACAGGATGTAGCGGCTGAGGTCCTCGTCCTTCACGAGATTGCCGAGGTGATCATCGACGTACTTCGCGTCGATCACGACCGCCGTGCCGTTTCGGTCGGTCGCCTCGTACGAGACGGCCTCGAGCAGGCGCTCCATGACCGTGTGCAGCCGGCGCGCTCCGATGTTCTCGGTACGCTCGTTCACCTGGAAGGCGATCTCCGCGATGCGGCGTACGCCGTCCGAGGAGAA